>NZ_JANQCJ010000008.1:0-37977 GCF_024723355.1 Micrococcus sp. HG099
GGACGGGCCGGGGTGGCGTCGGCCCGCTCGCGCAGCGCCGCGGCGATCAGCCGCAGCCGCCGGGCCACGGTGAGCACGGACCCCGCCGCGATCACCGCGAGCGCGAGCGCCAGGACAGTGCCGCGCGGCACGGGCAGCAGCGGCTCGAGCAGGCTCAGCAGGCACGCGGCGGCCAGCACCCACATCCGGTGCGGCTTGGGCAGCACGCCCTCGAAGAAGTTCCCCACGCCGTTGGCCGCGCCCAGCGAGCGCACGTAGGCGGTGAGCACCGCGGCGGCCGCCGCGGTCCACCCCAGGAGGACGCCGACGTCGAGCCCGGCGCCCCAGCCCGGCACCAGCCACGCCCCGGCGGCGGCGTAGCCCGCGCCCGCCAGCAGGAGCACGTCCGCCACCCGGTCCGGGACCTCGTTGAACAGGTCGCCCGTGGGGCTGTGCAGGCCCTTCTCCACCGCGAGCATGCCGTCCAGCATGTTCAGCAGCAGCCGCAGCGGGATGCAGGCGGCGGCCAGCACGAGCCAGCCGGCCCGCGCGCCGTCCCCCGTGGCGGCGTGCCCGGCGGCCACGAGGGCGGCCGCGCCGACGGCGGCGAATAGCACCGAGCCCACCGAGACCCGGTTGGGGGTCAGCCCGGCGGCGTGCATGAGGTCGGCCAGGCGGGCGGCCCACCGGGTGGATCGCTGCGGGATGGCTCGGCGGTCGGTGCCCTGGGGGCCGGGCATGGCGGGCTCCTCGGTCCCTCGACGACGGCGGACCTGCTCAGCGTAGACACAGGGGCGCGCGGCGGGGTACCTGTGGGGGATGCCCCGCCGCCAGCCCGCCGCCGACCGGTCGGCCCTCCTCGACCACGCCCTGGCCGCCGCCGCGGGCTTCGCCGAGGCCACGTTCTTCGTGGTCGTCCCGGACGTCTGGACCTCCCGCGTGGCGTTCGAGCGCCCCCGGCGGGGCCTGGCCACCGCCGCATCCGCCCTGGCCGGGGCCCTGGCCGGCGGGGCCGTCACCCACGCGGTGTCCCGGCGGGCCGGGGCGGCGCGCACCCGCTCCTGGCTGACGGCGCTGCCCGGCATCACCGACGGGATGGTGGACACGGTGGAGGCCCGCGTGGGCGCCGGCGGCCACCTCGCGCTGATCACCGGGCCCAGCCGCGGGATCCCCTACAAGGTGTTCGCCCGGTGCTACGGGGTGGACGCCGCGCGCCCCGGCCGAGGTCTGGGCGCCCTGCTGCTGGCCTCCGTGCCCGCCCGGCTGCCGCGGTTCCTGCTGGTCACCGGCGGGGTGGGACTGCTCGGGGCCCGGCTGCGGCGCCGGGCGCCCGGACTGGGGCGCCGGGGTCGCGGCGTGCTGTTCTGGACCGGGTGGGGCGCCTTCTACGCCTGGTACCTCCCCGCGGTGACCCGCGCCTACCGGCGCTGAGCTGAGCAGCCGGGGCGGGCGCCGCCGTCGTCGTGGGCCGGAGCTGCTCGGGCGCGCGGCCGCGGAGACGCCCGTGAGAGGCTGGGGGGATGGACCGGTCGAACGAGATCCCCCCGGAGCTGCAGGGCGTGGACTGGGGCGAGGACGACGCCCCGCGCCGCCCCCGCCCCCTCATCACGCTCGTGGCGTGGCTGTGCATCATCGGCCTCGTGCTCGGCGTGGCCGCCGGGCTGTTCTCCATCCTCTGACGCCTCGCTCGACGCCGGCCGGGCGGGCCGGGTGGGCCGGCCGCGCCGGGTGGGCCGGTCAGGCCGGGGGATCGGGTGAGAAGAGGTCCTCGATCCGCGTCCCGAACGTCTCGGCGAGCCGGAAGGCGAGCGCGAGCGAGGGGTCGTGGCGGCCCTTCTCGAGGGAGATGACCGTCTGACGGGAGACGCCGAGCTCGTCGGCCAGCCGCTGCTGCGACCAGCCCAGGCGGGCGCGCTCGGCCGGGAGGCTGTTCTCCACGGTCAGCCCCGACGCTTCTGCACGCGGTAGCGGATCGCCACGTCCGCCACCATGAACAGCAGCAGCCCGGCCCCGACCAGGGACAGCTCCGCCGTCCAGCCGGTCATCGAGACCACGAACGTGCCCACGCCGAGCACCACGAGCAGGTCGTGGAAGGCCCCGCGGGCCGCGGCGTCGTACCAGCGGGACTCGATCGACTCCTCCGGGTCGCGGACGGCCCCCTTGATGGTCGTGCGGTCCACCAGCAGCATCCACACGGTGCCCGCCAGGACGGGGAGCGCGCCGGAGGCGACCACGAGGCCGAGGACCCACGGCCGGCGGGGGTCCGCCGGATCCGCGGTGCCGGCCAGGCCGTAGGCGATCACGCCCAGCAGTGCCGCGAGCAGCACGCCGAGCACCAGGCTCACGACGACGAGCCGTCCGGTGCCGCCGCCGAGCCGGGCCGAGCGGCCCCAGGCGGACGGAGCGGCGGAGCCCGCGGGCGTGGCGGCCGCGGAGGTGGAGGCGGCGCGCTCGGGTCCGGAGGCGGACCGGGAGCGCGGGTCGGCGGTGGTGTTCATGGGATCCCCCTGGGTGCGTCCGCGGGAGCGGAGTGGTCGGCGCGGTGGATGCCTGCGCTGGAACCAGGGTGGCAGTCAAGAATCCTTGACGTCAAGAGCTCTTGACGAAAAGTTCTCTTGACGTCTCAGGCGACGTCGCCGTCCACGTAGAGCCAGGCCCCGTCCTCGCGCCGGAAGCGGCTGCGCTCCCGCAGCCGGAAGCGGCCCTCCTCGCCGTGGCCGAGCGCCGTGAACGCCACGATCCCCCGGTCCTGGAACGGTCCGCCGTCCCGCACGTCCGTGACCGCCAGGCGCGTGAAGCGCGGGGCGCGCTCCCCCGCGTCCGGCAGCAGGTCCTCGACGGCGGGCCGGTGCTCCGGCGCCCACGTGGCGGCGAGGTACGCGGCCATCGCCCGGGCGCGGTCTGGGCCCGCGCGGTCGGGGCCCGCGTGGCCGGGGCACGTGCCGCCCGGACCGGATGCGCCGTCCGTGCCCTGCGTGCCGTCGTCGTCCGCCCCGGCCGGATCCCCGGCCTCGGGCCGCACCCGCCGGGCGGCCTCGGCCGCGGAGAGCGGGCCAAGCAGGCGCAGCAGGTCCGCCACGCCCTCGACCCCGCGCGCCCGCCGGTCCGGGGCGAGGCGCTGCAGCTGGGCCTCCACCTCGGCGATGATCCCGGCGTCGAGCAGCTCGCGCAGCTCCTCGGTGCCGAGCAGCTCGGCCAGCAGGGTCGGGTCCAGGGACAGGGCGGCGGCGCGGCGCTCGGCGAGCGGGGAGTCGCCCTCGTAGATGAACTGGGCCACGTAGCCGAACAGGATGGACTGGCTGAACGGGGAGGGCGCGGGGGTGGTGACCTCCACGAGCCGCACGGCCCGGGACGCCACTCTCCCCGCGAGGTCCTTGAGCGCGGGCAGGTCGTAGACGTCCTGCAGCACCTCGCGGACGGTCTCCAGGATCACGGGGAACCGGGGGTGCTTGCGGGCGACGTCCAGCAGCTGCGCCGAGCGCTGGCGCTGCTGCCACAGCGGGGTGCGCCGGCCGGGGTCGCGCCGCGGCAGCAGCAGGGAGCGGGCCGCGTTCTCGCGGAACCGGGCGGCGAACAGGGCCGACCCGCCCACCTCCGCGGTGACGATCTCCTCCAGCTCCTCGGCGGTGAACTCGAACAGCTCGGCGCCCGGGGGCTCGGCGTCCATGAGGGGGATGCGCAGCACGATCCCGTCGTCGGCCGCCATCGCCGCGCCCGAGCCGGTCTCCAGCCCGTACCGCTGCGCCAGCCGGGCGCCCACCGCGAGCGCCCACGGGGCGTGCACGGCCATGCCGTAGGGGGAGTGCAGCACCACGCGCCAGTCGCCGAGCTCGTCCGTGAACCGCTCCACCACGAGCGTCTGCTCGGTGGGCAGCACGCCGGTGGCCTCGCGCTGGTCCTTCAGGTAGGCCAGCAGGTTGTCCTGTGCCCACGCGTCCAGGCCCGCGGCGGCCAGGCGCTCGCGGCCCGCGGCCGGGTCCGCGTCCAGCTCGCGGCGGAAGCGCCCGACGGCGTCGCCCAGCTCCGCCGGCCGGCCCGCGGCGTCGCCCCGCCAGAAGGGAAGCTTGCCCGGCTGCCCGTAGGCGGGCAGCACGAGGACGCGGTCCGCCGTGATGTCCACGATCCGCCAGCTCGTGGCGCCGAGCAGGATCACGTCCCCCACGCGGGACTCGTAGACCATCTCCTCGTCCAGCTCGCCCACGCGGCGCCCGCCGGAGCGGGCCGAGCCCGCGGACGCGGTGCCCGCGGACTCGGCCGTGTCCCCGGCCGCCGCACCGCCCGGCGCCCCGTCCGGGCCGCCGTCGGAGGCCAGGAACACGCCGAACAGGCCGCGGTCCGGGATGGTGCCGCCCGAGGTGACGGCCAGCCGCTGGGCGCCCGGCCGGGCGGCCAGCGTGCCGTTCTCCCGGTCCCACAGGATGCGCGGGCGCAGCTCGGCGAACTCGTCCGAGGGGTAGCGCCCGGCCAGCAGGTCCAGCACGGACTCGTAGGCGGAGAGCGGCAGGGTGGCGAACGGCGCGGAGCGGCGCACGAGGTCGAACCACTCCTGCGCGTCCAGGTCCGCGACGGCGACGGCGGCCACGGTCTGCTGGGCGAGGATGTCGAGCGGGTTGGCGGGGATGCGCAGCGCCTCGATCCGCCCGGCGGTCATGCGCTCGGCCACCACGGCGGTGTCCACGAGGTCCCCGCGGTGCTTGGGGAAGAACACGCCGCGGGAGACCTCGCCCACCTGGTGGCCGGCGCGGCCCACGCGCTGCAGCCCCGAGGCCACGGACGGCGGCGACTCCACCTGGATCACCTGGTCCACCGCGCCCATGTCGATGCCCAGCTCCAGCGAGCTCGTGGCCACCACGCAGCGGATCTGCCCGGTCTTCAGGGCCTCCTCCACGATCGCCCGCTGCTCCTTGGACACGGAGCCGTGGTGGGCGCGGGCGAAGTCGGAGACGGTCCCCGAGCCGGTGCCGGTCTGCCCCGCCACCTGCGCCGGATACGACGACGACGGCGTGGCGGGCGTCGAGGACGCGGCCCCCGCCCCCGCACCGGGCGTGCGGAAGCCGGGGACGGCGTCGGGGTCTTCGACCGCGGCGGCGGCCTCGAGCCGGGCCTCCCAGATCTCGTTGAGGCGGCCGGTGAGCCGCTCGGCCAGGCGGCGGGAGTTGGCGAACACGAGCGTGGAGCGGCGCTCGGCGACGAGGTCCACGATCCGCTCCTCCACGTGCGGCCAGATCGACCCGCCCGTCACGGCGCCCCCGGGGCCGCCCTCCGCGCCGGGGCCGCCGGGAGAGGAGCCGGGCCCCAGGTCGTGCGCGGCCGAGGGGGAGGACAGGTCGGTGAGGTCCGGCACCGGCACCGTGACCGTGAGGTCCCACCGTTTGGCCGAGGCGGGGCGCACCACGGTGACCGGCTGGGTGCCGCCGAGGAACCGGGCCACCTCCGAGGCCGGCTCGACCGTGGCGGACAGGCCGATCCGCTGCACGGGCGTCTCGAGCAGAGAGTCGAGCCGCTCGAGGGAGACGGCCAGGTGGGCGCCGCGCTTGGTCCCGGCCACGGCGTGCACCTCGTCCACGATCACCGTGCGGACCCCGGCCAGCGCCGAGCGGGCCTGGGAGGTGAGCATGAGGTAGAGGGACTCGGGGGTGGTGATGAGGATGTCCGGGGGGTCCTGCTGCAGGCGCCGGCGCTCGGCGGCCGGGGTGTCCCCGGAGCGCACGCCCACCCGCACACGCGGCACGGGGCGGCCCAGGCCGGCGGCGGTCTGCGTGATGCCCACGAGGGGGGCCCGCAGGTTCCGCTCCACGTCCACGCCGAGGGCCTTGAGCGGGGAGACGTAGAGCACGCGCGTGGCCGCAGTCCCCTCGGCCGCGGGCTCGCGCACGAACGAGTCGAGGGCCCAGAGGAAGGAGGAGAGGGTCTTGCCGGAGCCGGTGGGGGCGATCACCAGGGCGTGCCGGCCGGAGGAGATCGCGTCCCACGCGCCCAGCTGCGCGGGCGTGGGCGCCTCGAACGCGCCCGTGAACCAGGCGCGCGTGGGTTCGGTGAACCGGCCCAGGACGACGTCGGCCGCGGGCGTGGGCGCGCCCGCTGCGGTCTCCGCGGGCCCGCTCATGCGTGGTGGTACGGTCGGCCGGCGGAGATCTCCTGGGCTCGGTAGACCTGCTCCGCCAGGATCAGCCGCACGAGCTGGTGCGGGAAGACGAGCGGAGACAGGGACCAGACGCGGTCCGCGCGGGCGTGGACCCGCGCGTCCACCCCGTAGGCCCCGCCGATCACCACCGTGACCGGGGCGCCGACGTCGAACCGGCTCTGCAGGTGCCGCGCCAGACCCGGCGAGTCGAACGCCGTCCCCCGCTCGTCCAGGAGGATGAGGTGCTCGTCCGCGCCCACGGCGCCCAGGATCCGGTCCGACTCCTCCGTGCGCGCGGCCTCCTCCTGGCGCGCGGAGTGCGGCAGCAGGCGCCAGGTGAGGTCGTAGGGCTTCTTCAGGCGCCGCTCGTAGCGGTCGATCCCCTCGGAGACCCACGCCTCATGCTTCTTGCCGATGGCCAGCACCCGTACAGACATGGGTCCATGATCGCACCGGGCCCGGACACGATACGGGTCACCACGACGGCGGCCCCGGAGCCTCCGCTACGCTCGCCTGGCGGGCGCTGGGCCCACGCACAGGAGGGGGCGGTCATGGCGACGTCGGGACGGCGCGGACGGCTGACCCGTCGTGCCGTCCTGGGGCTGGGCGCCGGCGCCCTGGCGCTGGGGGGAGGGGCCGCCGTCGCGAACCTCGCCGGCGTGCCGCCGGCCCCCGTCGGCCCGGACGTCAACGCCCTCTTCCGCATGCGCAGCAGCACCGGCCACCGGTACGCGGACCTGCCCGGCCGCGCCGGCCGCGTGGACGTGTACCGGCCGCAGGGCCCCGGCCCGTTCCCCGTGGTGGTGTGGAACGCCGGCTCCGGCTGGCGGGACGACCGCGGCTACCACGACGGCCAGGCCGTGGCCCGCGGCCTCGTCCCGCACGGCTACGCCGTGGCGGCCTTCTCGGTGCGCAGCTCGAAGCAGGGCCGCTTCCCCGCGCAGGTGGAGGACGCGACGGCGGCCGTCCGCTGGGTACGCGCCCATGCCGTGGAGCTGGACCTGGACGCCTCCCGCCTGACCGTGGCCGGCACGTCCTCCGGCGGCTGGAACGCCCTCATGGCCGGGCTCACCGGCGGCCGCGACCTGGACCGCGCGCACGTGCCCCCGCCCGGACGAGAGGTGCCGCCCGGGGGCCACGCGATCCCCGAGGAGGACCGGGTCCAGGCCATCCTGGACTTCTTCGCGCCCACGGACTTCCTCGCGATGAACGCCCAGATGTCGCCGGGCGCCTGCGCGGACTACAACCGTCAGCGGCGGCTCGAGCACTGCCACCTGGACGACCACAGCACCAAGTCCGCGATGCTCGGCGTGCCCGTGCTCGCCTCGTACGGGCTCACCCGCCTGGCCTCGCCGATCGCCCACGTGCGCCCGGACTCCCCGCCGATGATGATCGTGCACGGGCTCAAGGACCCCACCGTGCCCTGGCGGCAGAGCCTCGAGCTGTACGAGGCCGCGGAGGCCGCGGGCGTGCGCGCCGCCTTCTACTCCGTGGCCGACGCCGGCCACGACCTCGGCATGATGGGCGGCGGCTGGGGCTCGGCCGAGGTGCTGCGCAGCGGCGTCCCCCTCAGCGCCGTGCACGCCACCATCTCCTGGGCTGCGGTCGCCGCGTTCCTGGACACCGTGCTGCCGGGCTGACGGGGCCGGTCTCGGGCCGCCGGCCGCCTCCGGGGAAGACAGAAGCCCGGGAGCACGAGGCTCCCGGGCTTCACATCTGGCGGTGACGGTGGGATTTGAACCCACGGTACGGGGTTACCGTACACAGCATTTCGAGTGCTGCACCTTCGGCCGCTCGGACACGTCACCAGACCAGGACACCCTACCCGAGCCGCGCCGACGCGCCCAAACCGGGTGGGCGCCGTCGTCGTGCCGGGGGCCGGTTCAGCCGCGCTGGACGGCGAAGAATCCGCGCAGCAGCGCCGCCGACTCCTCCGCGCGCACGCCCGCGCGCACCTGCACGGCGTGGTTGAACCGCGGGTCCCGCACCACGTCCAGCACGGAGCCGCACGCCCCGGCCTTCGGGTCCCAGGCCCCGAACACGACGCGCGGGATCCGCGCCAGCAGCAGCGCGCCGGCGCACATGGGGCAGGGCTCGAGGGTGACCACGAGGGTGCAGTCGGACAGGCGCCAGCCGTCCGCCTCGCCCGCCTCGGCCAGCGTGCGGGCGCCGCGGCGCAGGGCGAGGACCTCGGCGTGGGCGGTGGGGTCGTGGTGCTGCTCGCGCTCGTTCCCGACGGCGGCCAGCACGGTCCCGTCCCCGGCCACCAGCACGGCGCCGATCGGCACGTCCCCGGCCTCGCCGGCCGCGCGGGCGGCGTCCAGGGCCAGCCCCATCCACGCGTGCTCCTGCTCGGCCGAGGGCGCAGGGGAGGGCAGGCGGGCGGACACGGGCCCAGCGTAGCCGCGCCGCCGGGGCGTCCCTGCGCGCGGACGGCCCGCGGGCGGTAGCGTGGAGACCATGCGCGTCCACCTCGTCGACCACCCGCTCGTGGCCCACAAGCTCAGCGTCTTGCGGGACAAGAAGACCCCGTCCATGATCTTCCGCCAGCTCACGGAGGAGCTCGTGATGCTGCTGGCTTACGAGGCCACGCGGGACGTCGCCATGGAGGAGGTCGAGATCCAGACCCCGGTGGCCACCACCACCGGCCTGCGCCTGGCCCGGCCCCGCCCGCTCGTGGTGCCGATCCTCCGGGCGGGCCTGGGCATGCTCGAGGGCATGACCAAGATGGCCCCCTCCGCCGAGGTCGGCTTCCTGGGCATGGCCCGCAACGAGGAGACGCTGGACATCGTCACCTACGCCGAGCGCCTGCCGGCCGACCTGTCTGGGCGTCACGTGTTCGTCCTGGACCCCATGCTGGCCACGGGAGGCACGCTGATCGAGTCGATCCGCTTCCTCTACGAGCGCGGCGCCGCCCGCGTCACCTGCATCTGCCTGCTCGGCGCCCCGGAGGGCATCGCCCGCCTCGAGGAGTCCCTCGGGGACGTGGAGGTGGACCTGTACCTGGCCGCCCAGGACGAGCGCCTGGACGAGAACGCCTACATCGTCCCCGGCCTCGGCGACGCCGGCGACCGCCTCTACGGCCTCGCGGAGTGACGCCCCCCGCGACCTGACCTCCTCCGCCCGCCCCGCGCCGGACCCGTTCCGACGCGCGGCCCCCACGACGCCCCCGCCTGCCCGGCGGGGGCGTCGTCGTCTGCGGCTCCCTCCCCGCACGCCTTCCTCTCACCGCACTCCCTCCCTCCCCCGTTCCGCACCCCCCCACCGCGGTTCGGGTGACTTGTCGGGGGTCTGGGCCCCTCTGACCCCCGACAAGTCACCCGAATCTCCCGGTTGCCGGGAGGGACTCGCGCACGTGCGCGTGTCAAGTCGCGGCGGGGCATGAGGGGAGGCGCGTGCCGAATGTGTCGTCCAAGAAGTGGACACCTCGGGCACGGCCGACCCGTCACACGCGCGTCACCCCAGGAGTTCCCAGCTTCACTGCATAGTTATTCCGAATACTGGGGAATGCGGGCGGCGGCAGCGCGGTGCCGTTCAACGGAATCGCGGGGCCAGGGCCGGGAAGCTCCACTCGGAGCCATTCGAGCCGCCGAATAATGATCTTGGTCACATTTGACCCTGTTCCGTTCGTATAGTGAGACGGAAGCGTGAACGTTACTTGCCAGTTCGGTCCCGGGCGTCACATTCTTGTCACATGACGTCCCGGACGCGGCACCCCAAGGCTGCACACCGGGACCCGAACCACAAGGAGTGATGGTCATGGGTCAGTCCGCCGGATACGTGCACATCTCGGTCCGCAACGCGCAGCGTCGAGCCGACGGCATGTCCCGCCGAGGTCAGGCCCGCGCCGACCTCCGACTCGCGGGCGGCACGGACGCCCCGGCCGCCCAGACGGCCCCCACTCCGGTGCTTGCCCCCAACGGCATCCCCGGCCCCCAGGCCGTCGCCCGCGAGAACGAGGCCCGCGGGTTCGTGATCTACGTGGGCATGGACGAGCTGGCCGCCTCGGCCGCCGGCACCTCCCTCACCCGCCTCGCCAACGAGCTGCGTCACTACGTGGAGTCCCTCGTGCCCGGCTCGGAGTCCCACGCCGCCGTCGCTCTGGCCCCCTCCGGCGCCGAGGGCCGCGACCTCGAGGTCGTCCGCCAGGTGCTCGGCGACCCGACCGTCCAGGGCGGCGCCCGCCCGGACCTCGCCCAGCCCCCGGCCCCGGTGTCCACCCGCCAGCCCGGCGTCCTGATCGACCTCTCCCGTCGCGAGGTGCAGCTGGACGGCGAGTCCCTTAACCTCACCTACAAGGAGTTCGAGCTCCTCAACTACCTCGTGGAGAACGGGGAGCGCACCGTGGGCCGCGAGGAGCTGCTCGAGGCGCTGTGGCACAACGCGGACGAGGTGCCGAATGAGCGCACCATCGACGTCCACATCCGCCGTCTGCGCGCGAAGCTCGGCCGCCTGGCCAACACCGTGCGCACCGTGCGCGGCCAGGGCTACCGCTTCTACCGCCACCCCGAGGTCGTCGTGTGGGCGGCCCCGGAGTACAGCATCTGAGACCCCGCCCGCCTCGGACCACGACGACGCGCCTCGGCCTGCCCGGCCGGGGCGCGTCGTCGTAGCCTGGCCGCATGAGCACCGCCGACGCCAAGACCCTGATCGTCCTGCGCCACGCCAAGGCCGGCTGGCCCGACGCGGCCGACGACCATGCCCGGCCCCTCGCTGAGCGCGGCCACGCGCAGGCCCCCGCCGCCGGCGACTGGCTGCGCAAGAACGGGCTCGTGCCGGACGCGATCGTCTGCTCGGACGCGCTGCGCACCCGCCAGACGTGCGTGTGGGTGTGCGAGCGGCTCGGCGAGCTCGCCCCCACCCCGTACCTCGACCCCCGGCTCTATCACGCGGACGCCGCGAAGGCCCTGGCGATCGTCAACGAGACCGAGGAGACCACGCGCTCGCTGCTCGTGGTGGGGCACATGCCGTGGGTGCAGAACCTGGGCATGCGGCTGATGAGCCTGGATTCGGACCAGGACGCGGCGCTGCGCATGAGCGAGCACTACCCGACCCTGGGGATGCAGGTGTTCCGCGTGGAGAAGCCGTGGGCGGAGCTGGACGGTCGCGATGCCGCCCTGACGCATTTCGTGGTGCCCGGCCGCTGACCCCGGGCCGGGGCCCGGTCGTCCGCTGCGACGCCGGCCGGGTCCGCCGACCGGGCGTCCTCACCGGCCCCCGGCCCCAGCCCGCCCGCGCCCCACGACGACGAAGGCCCCGCTCCTGCAGGAGCGGGGCCTTCTCTCTGTGCGCCCAAAGGGATTCGAACCCCTGACCTTCTGTTCCGTAGACAGACGCTCTATCCAGCTGAGCTATGGGCGCATCTTCCGAGCCACCGGAGCGGCTCGAACTCGTAGAACACTACAGCATGTCCTCGGCGGTGTGCAAATCGGGCTCCTCCCTGGTCTCGCACGCCCTCCGTGACGCCCCGAGGGTGACGCCGGGCACGGTCCGCGCAGGTCGGCTCGGGTATCATGAGAGGACCGTGCGGCCACAACGATGTGGTGCGCCCTGCTCTATCTGTGCGCGCATCGAAGTGGACGGGACGGAACGGCCCCAGACCCCAATGGGAGGACTCCCCACCATGGCTGACAACGCCACCACCTCGTTCGCGGATCGCGCCCTCCAGGACGCCCCCACGGACTACGCCCAGCTCCGCGAGTGGGTCGCCCAGGTCGCCGAGCTGACGCAGCCGGACGCGGTCCAGTGGGTGGACGGCTCCGAGGAGGAGTATGCGCGCCTGGCGGACGAGCTCGTGGCGGCTGGCACCCTGACCCGCCTGGCCGAGGACAAGTTCCCCAACTCCTTCGCCGCGTTCTCCGACCCGGCGGACGTCGCCCGCGTGGAGGACCGCACGTTCATCTGCTCCGAGAAGGAGGAGGACGCCGGCTTCACCAACAACTGGATGGACCCGGAGAAGATGCACGGCATCCTCGACGACGCCTTCGCCGGCTCCATGCGCGGCCGCACCATGTACGTGATCCCCTTCGTCATGGGCCACCTGGACGCCGAGGACCCCAAGTACGGCGTGGAGCTCACCGACTCCGCCTACGTGGTCCTGTCCATGCGCATCATGGCCCGCATCGGCCAGGACGTGCTGGACAAGATGTCCCGCGAGCAGGCCTTCTACGTGCCGGCCGTGCACTCCGTGGGCGCCCCGCTCGAGCCGGGCCAGGAGGACGTGCCGTGGCCGTGCAACTCCACCAAGTGGATCGTGCACTTCCCTGAGGAGCGCTCCATCTGGTCCTTCGGCTCCGGCTACGGCGGCAACGCCCTGCTCGGCAAGAAGTGCTACGCCCTGCGCATCGCCTCCGTGATGGCCCGGGACGAGGCCTGGCTGGCCGAGCACATGCTGATCCTCAAGCTCACCAGCCCCGAGGGCCGGTCGTACCACATCACCGGCGCCTTCCCGTCGGCCTGCGGCAAGACCAACCTCGCCCTGATCGACCCCACGATCGAGGGCTGGAAGGCCGAGACCCTGGGTGACGACATCACCTGGATCCGCGCCGGCAAGGAGGGTGAGTTCCGGGTGATCAACCCGGAGACCGGCTACTTCGGCGTGGCCCCGGGCACCGGCTGGTCCACCAACCCGAATGCCATGCGCGCGATCGCCAAGGGCAACTCCATCTTCACCAACGTCGCCCTCACGGACGACGGCGGCGTGTGGTGGGAGGGCATGACGGACGAGGTCCCCGAGCACCTCACCGACTGGCGCGGCAACGACTGGACGCCGGCCTCCGAGACCCCGGCGGCGCACCCGAACTCCCGCTTCTGCACCCCGATCGAGCAGACGGACATGCTGGCGGACGAGTACCGCGACCCGAAGGGCGTGAAGCTGGACGCCATCCTCTTCGGCGGCCGCCGCAAGACCACCGTCCCGCTGGTGACCGAGTCCTTCGACTGGGAGGACGGCATCCTCAAGGCCGCCACCCTCTCCTCGGAGACCACCGCGGCCGCCGCCGGCGCCGTGGGCGTGGTGCGCCGCGACCCGATGGCCATGCTGCCGTTCCTCGGATACGACGCCGGCGACTACCTGGCCCACTGGGTCGAGGAGTCCGGCAAGGCCGACCCGGAGAAGCTGCCCCGCATCTACCTGGTGAACTGGTTCCGCCGCAACCGCGACGGCGGCTTCGCCTGGCCGGGCTTCGGCGAGAATTCCCGCGTCCTGAAGTGGGTCGTGGAGCGCCTCGAGGGCCGCGCCGACGCCGTGGAGACCCCCATCGGCCACGTGCCCTCCCCGGAGGACCTGGACCTCACCGGCATCGACGTGCCGGCGGAGGACCTCGAGGACGCCCTCAAGGTGGACGCCGAGGAGTGGGCCAAGGAGAACGAGCTCATCGAGGAGTGGCTCGGCCGCTTCGGCGAGTCCCTGCCGGCCGTGGTGCGCGAGCGCTTCGAGGCCCAGAAGGAGCGCTTCGCCCGCGCCTGATCCCGCGTGATCGCGAACGGCCCGCGCCCCGTCGGGGGTGCGGGCCGTTCTGCGTCCGGGGGTGCCTCCCCGGGACGACGTCGGCTCAGCGGGCCGTTCCGCGTCCGGGGCTCAGGCGGCGAGCCAGAGGTCCGGGCCGAAGATCTCGTAGCGGATGGACGTGGCGGGGACGCCGGCGTCGATCAGCTTCGAGCGGGTGGCCTGCATGAAGGCCAGCGGGCCGCACAGCAGGTAGGAGGCGTCGGCGGGCAGCTCGACGTCGTCGAACTCCATGAGGCCCTCGGTCGTGGTGAAGGCGGCGTGCGCCTCCTGCGGGGGCACGCCGAGCCACAGGCGGCCGGTGCCGTTCTCGAGGGCCTGCAGGGACTCGGCCACCTGCTCGCGCAGGGCCACGGAATCCCACGAGGCGTCGCCGTGGAAGAGGTGCACCTCGCGCTGCGAGCCGCGGGAGGCGAGGGTGTCGAGGATGGCGGCGGCGGGGGTGATGCCGATGCCGGCGGTGGCGAGCACGAGGGGGGTCTCGGCGTCGTCCCGCAGGGTGATGTCGCCGTAGGGGTTGGACAGCTCGATGACGTCGCCCACCTCCACGTTCTGGATGAGCACGGGGGAGACCTCGCCGCCCTCGTCCAGCTTCACGGTGATGACGCGCTCGTCGGTGGACTCGGCGTGGTCCGAGAGGGAGTACTGGCGGCACTGGCGCAGGCCGTCCTCCACCTTGAGGCGCACGGAGAGGTAGCCGCCGGGCCTGCCGGGGGTCTGCGGGGTCTCGTCCGCCGGGGCGAAGCGGAAGGTGACGGCGGCGTTGCCGGTGGGCTCCTTGGCCACGACCTTCCAGTCCGTCCACATCTTCGTGTTGGCCTGCTGCGCGTAGAGGCCCTCCTCGATCTTGATGAGGGCGTCCGCCATGAGCCAGTAGACCTCGGTCCAGGCCTCGGCGACCTCGGGGGTCACGGCCTCGCCGAGGACGTCGGCGATGGCCCAGAAGAGGTTCTCGTAGACGATCTGGTACTGCTCGGGCACGATGCCCAGCGCCGTGTGCTTGTGAGCGATGCGGGCCAGCACGGCCTCGGGGAGGGTGTCCGGGTGCTCGAGCAGGTGCACGGCGAACTTCACGATGGACCCGGCCAGGGCCTGGGCCTGCTCGCCGCTGCGCTGGTTCGCCCGGGAGAAGACGCCGTCCAGCAGCTCGGGGTGGGCCTCGAACATGTGGGCGTAGAACTTGGGCGTGATCTCGGGCATGTGCTCGGCCACGACGGCGGCGGTGGCCTCGATGACGGGGCGGGACTTCTCGGACAGCACGGGGGCTCCCTCGGGTCGGCGTTGAATCTTGCGGTGCGTTTGCAAGATTACACGCATGCGCCTGCGGGGCAAGTCCGTCGTCGCGGACGGGGGTCAGCGGGGGAGGGGGATCTCGGGCAGGCCGAGGAGCACGGGGCCGGCGGCCGGCCCGGCGGCCACGAGGTCGCGCACGCGCACGGCGTCCAGCTCGGCGAGGAAGGCCTCGCGGGCGCGGTGGAGGGCGCCGCGCAGGCGGCAGTCGCCGGCGAGGGGGCAGGCGACGCCGGACTCGCGCCCGGTGCAGTCGATCACCTCGTCCCGCCCGGCGAGGTCGCGCACGAGCGCGCCCACGCGCAGCTCGAGCCCCGCCTCGGCGATGGTCGCCCCGCCCAGGCGGCCGCGCGCCACGTCGATGGCGCCGCGGCGGCGCAGCTCCGCGACCGCCTTGATCACGTGGTTGTAGGGGACCTGGATCCGGTCGGCGATCTGCTGGCTGGTCAGCCGCTCGCCCTCGTCGCCGGCCAGCGTCATGAGGACGCGGAGGCAGACGTCGGTGTAGGCGTTCAGCTTCATGCCCTCATCATCCCACCGGCCTCCGCGGCGAGGGCGGGGTTCCGCCGGAGGCGAGCGGCGCCCCCGCCGCGCCGCCGCTCCTGCACAGGCGCCGTCGTCGTCCCCGGGGTCCACGGCCGGCCGCGCGGCGGCCACGGCGTCCGGGCCGGTTGGCATACTGGCGCCATGGACGCCACCCAGCACCCCGACGCCGGCCCCCTCCCCTCCGAGAGCACGGCGCCGATCGGGCTGTACGGGTCCGGCGCCGCCGCGCCGGGGGCGGCCGCGGCCCGGGAGCCGGAGCTGCACGCGGAGGCCCTGGCCGTGCTGCGCCGGCTCGTGGACCGGCCGGACGCGCAGTTCAAGGACGGGCAGTTCGAGGCGATCGAGGCGCTCGTGGCCCACCGCCGGCGCGCCCTCGTGGTGCAGCGGACCGGCTGGGGCAAGTCCGCCGTGTACTTCGTGGCCTCGCTGCTGCTGCGCGCCCGGGGCGCCGGGCCCACGCTGATCGTCTCCCCGCTGCTGGCCCTGATGCGGGACCAGGTGGCGGCCGCCGCCCGGGCCGGCGTGCGCGCGGTGTCCGTCAGCTCCGCCAACGCGACGCAGTGGGACGAGGTGCGCGCCCGGCTCGCCGCGGACGAGGTGGACGTGCTGCTGATCTCGCCCGAGCGCCTCACCAACCCCCGCTTCCGGGAGGAGCAGCTGCCGGACCTGGTGGCCCGCATGGGCCTGCTGGTGGTGGACGAGGCGCACTGCATCTCGGACTGGGGCCACGACTTCCGGCCGGACTACCGGCGCATCCGGGACCTGATCGGGCTGCTGCCGTCCACGGGGCCCCGGGCCGTGCCCGTGCTCGCCACCACCGCCACGGCCAACGCCCGCGTGGTGGGGGACGTGGTGGAGCAGCTCGGCGTGGACTCCGCCCAGGACGTGTTCGTGCTGCGCGGGTCCCTGGCCCGGGCGTCGCTGCGCCTGGGCGTGCTGCGCATGCCGAGCCCGGCCGCCCGCCTCGCCTGGCTGCTGGACCACCTCGAGGACCTGCCGGGCTCCGGCATCGTCTACGCCCTCACCGTCTCCGCCGCGGAGGACACCGCGCGGGCGCTTCGGGAGGCGGGGCACGAGGCGGTCGCCTACACGGGCCGCACGGACCCGGAGCGCCGCGCCGAGATCGAGGAGGATCTCAAGGCCAACCGGGTGAAGGCCGTGGTGGCCACCTCCGCCCTGGGCATGGGCTTCGACAAGCCGGACCTGACGTTCGTGGTGCACTTCGGGGCGCCCAGCTCCCCGGTGGCGTACTACCAGCAGGTGGGCCGCGCCGGCCGCGGCACGGACCACGCGGACGTGCTGCTGCTGCCCGGCCCCGAGGACCGGCGGATCTGGGAGTACTTCGCCACCGCCTCCATGCCGGACGAGGAGCAGGCGCGGGCCGTCCTCCAGGCGCTCGCGCAGCACGGGGGCGCGCTGTCCGTGGCCGCCCTGGAGCCGGCGGTCCGGATCAAGCGCACCGCCCTGGAGCTGCTGCTCAAGGTCCTCGCCGTGGACGGGGCGGTGGAGCGCGTGGGCGGCGGCTGGCGCGCCACCGGCCGGGAGTGGGTCTACGACGCGCAGCGGTACGCCCGCGTGGCCGAGGCCCGCCGCGCCGAGGAGCGGCTCATGCTCGACTACCAGACCACGGACACGTGCCGCATGGAGTTCCTGGCCCGCACGCTGGACGACCCCACGGCGGCGCCCTGCGGGCGGTGCGACGTCTGCGCCGGCCCCTGGTACCCCACCGGCTCGGACACGTCGGCACGCGAGCACGCCGAGGCCGCCCTGCGGCGCACCGGAGTGCCCATCGAGCCGCGGCGCATGTGGCCCTCCGGCATGGACCGCCTCGGCGTGCCCGTGAAGGGACGGATGGCCCCGGAGATCCAGGCCGAGGAGGGCCGGGCCCTCGCCCGCCTGACGGACCTGGGCTGGGGCACCGTCCTGCGCGAGCTGCTGGACAAGGAGGACGCGCCCGTCCCCGAGGACGTCCTCCAGGGGGCCGTCGGGGTGCTGGCCGGCTGGGGCTGGCAGACGCGGCCGATCGCCGTCGTCGCGATGCCCTCGCGCACCCGGCCGCTGCTCGTCGGCTCCTTCGCCGAGGGGATCGCGCGGATCGGGCGGCTGCCGTTCCTGGGCTCCCTCGAGCACGCCCGCGGCGGGCCCACGGCCGGGCCCGGCGGCAACAGCGCCTACCGGCTCGGCTCCGTGCACGGGCGCTTCGAGGTGCCCGAGGCCATGGCGCACCTGCTGCGCACCGCCCCGGACGCCGGCCGCCACGGCCCGGTGCTGCTCGTGGACGACCTCGTGGACTCCCGGTGGTCCCTCGCCGAGGCCTCGCGCGTGCTGCGCGAGGCCGGCGCGCAGGGGGTCCTGCCGCTGGTCCTCGCGCAGGCCGGCTGAGCCGGCCGGGTCAGCGCTCGGCGCGGACGATCGCCAGCACGGCGTCGCGGATGGCCTCCATGGTGGCCGCGGTGCGGGCCTCGCCGTTGTAGCGCAGGAACGGCTCGGTGTTGGACGGGCGCAGGTTGAACCACCAGGTGCCGTCCTGGGCGGCCACGGTGGTGCCGTCCATGCGGGTGACCGCGGTGTCCACGCCGGCGAAGTCCTCGTGCACGGCCCGGCCCTCGCCGGCCCCCTCGCCCACGGTCGGGGCGAACTGCGCCACCACGGCGGCCACGGCGGCGTCCTTGTCCGCCACCTGCGAGTTGATCTCGCCGGAGGCCACGTACGGCTCGTACTCCTCGGCCAGCTCGGACAGCGGCTGGTCCTGCTCGCCCAGGGCGGCCAGCACGTGCATCGCGGCGAGCATGCCGGTGTCCGCGTTGAAGAAGTCGCGGAAGTAGTAGTGGGCGGAGTGCTCGCCGCCGAACACGGCGGACTCCTCGGCCATCACGGCCTTGATGAAGGAGTGGCCCACGCGGGTCACCACGGCGCGGCCCCCGTCGGCCGCCACGAGCTCGGGGACGGCGCGGGAGGTGATCAGGTTGTGGATGACCACCGGGGTCTCCTCGCCCTCCGCCTTCGCGCGGGCGATCTCCCGGCGGGCCACCAGCGCGGTGATCGCCGAGGGGGACACCGGGGCGCCCTTCTCGTCCACCACGAAGCAGCGGTCCGCGTCGCCGTCGAAGGCCAGGCCGATGTCCGCGCCGTGCTCCACGACGGCGGCCTGCAGGTCGCGCAGGTTCTCCGGCTCCAGCGGGTTGGCCGGGTGGTTCGGGAAGGTGCCGTCAAGCTCGAAGTAGAGCGGCTCGATCCGCAGGGGCAGGGCGTCCAGCGCGGCGTCGCCGAGGACGGCGGGGGTGGTCTTGCCGGCCATGCCGTTGCCGGCGTCCACCACCACGGTCAGCGGGCGCACGCCGCTCAGGTCCACGAGGGAGCGCAGGTACTCGGCGTAGGCGGGCAGGATGTCCTGCTGCGTGACGGTGCCGACGGCCTCCGCGGCGGGGATCTCCCCGGCATCGAGGAGGGCCTGCGCGGCGTCGCGGATCTCGTAGAGGCCCGTGTCCGAGGAGACGGGCACTGCCCCGGCCTTGGCCATCTTCATGCCGTTGTACTCGGCGGGGTTGTGCGAGGCCGTGAACACCACGCCCGCCGCCTGCTTCACGCCGGCCGCGTAGTAGAGCATGTCGGTGGAGATCAGGCCCAGGTCCACCACGTCCGCCCCGCGACGCGTGGCGCCCTCGGCGAAGGCGGCCATGAACGCGGGAGAGGAGGGGCGCATGTCCCCGCCCACCAGGACGGTTTCGCCGGCCAGGCCCAGCACGTCCACGAAGGCGGCGCCCACCGCGCGGACGCTGTCCGCCGTGATGGTCTCGCCCACAATGCCGCGGACGTCGTACGCCTTGAAGGACTTGTGCAGGTCGAGGGAGGAGGTCGAGGTAGTCACCCGCCCGATCCTAGTGGACCGCCTGGATACAGTGGCGGCGTGCCTGTGCCCCCTCAGCCCCCTCCCGCGGGCCCGCCGCGCGTGCCGCCGTCGGGCCCTGCGCCCCTGGCGCCCGGCGACCCGGCCTACCGGCGCCTGCTGATCGGCCTGTTCCTGGCGGGGGTGGCCACGTTCGCGCAGCTGTACTCCCCGCAGGGCCTGCTGCCGCTGGTGAGCGCGGACCTGGGCGTGGGCGCGCACCGCGCCGCGCTGCTGGTGTCCGCCGGCACGCTGGGGCTCGCGCTGTCCGTGGTCCCGTGGTCGATGGCTGGGGACCGCTGGGGCCGACGCCGGGCGATGGTGGTCTCGATGGTCTCCGCGAGCCTGTTCGCGCTCGCCGGCGTGCTGGCGCCCACCTTCGAGGCGATGCTCGGCCTACGCCTGCTCGAGGGCATGGCCCACGGCGGGGTGGCCGGGCTCGCGGTGGCGCTGCTGGCGGAGGAGGTGGCCCCGCGCGCCGTGGCGACGGCGGCCGGCACCTACATCGCCGGCACCACCATCGGCGGGCTCTCGGGCCGGCTCATCGCGCTGCCCGTGGCCGAGGCGTTCACGTGGCGGGCCGGCATGCTGGCCGTCACCGTGGTGGGGGTGGCGTGCACGGCCGCGTTCCTGGCGGTCACGCCGCAGGCCCGCCGGTTCACGCCCTCGCCCACGTCCGTGGTCCGGCTCGTGCGGATCGTGCGCGGGCACCTCGGGTCCGCGGAGCTGGTGGCGATGTACCTGCAGGCCGCGCTGCTGATGGGCGGGTTCGTGGCCCTCTACAACTTCGTGGGCTACCGGCTGCTGGGCCCGCCGTTCTCCTGGGCGCCGACGGCGGCCGGGCTCGTCTTCCTCGCCTACCTCGCCGGCACGTGGTCGTCCCCGCGGGCCGGGCGCCTGGCCGCGCGATTCGGGCGGCTCCCGGTGCTGACCGGGGCGACGGCGGCCATGGCGGCGGGCGCCGCCCTCACCCTGGTCCCGCACCCGGCGGTGCTGGTGGGCGCCCTCGTGCTGACCACGGGCGCGTTCTTCGCCGCCCACTCCGTGGCCTCCGCGTGGTCCGGGACGGCGGCGCCGCACGGCCGCGCGCAGTCCACTTCCCTGTACAACCTGGCCTACTACGCCGGGTCGAGCCTGTTCGGCTGGCTGGGCGGGGTGTTCCACGAGTCCCACGGCTGGACGGGCACCGTGCTCATGGTGGTGGCGCTGGCACTGACCGCCCTGGCGATCGCCGTCGTCGTGCTCCGCGGACGCGGGACGGCCCCGGCTCGGTGAGCCGGGGCCGTCAGGGGCGCGGGGCGCCGGGGGATCCGGCGGATCAGCCGAGGGCGGCCGCGTCGTCGCCGGTGGCCGAGCGGGGCTGGGCGCGCCAGGCCTCGAGGACCGCGGGGTCCTGCAGCTCGAGCCAGTCGACCATCTGCTGGTAGGTCACGCAGTAGGTGTCCGGCTCGTCGCACACCTCCCGCATGGTCTGCTCCACGGCCGGGTTGAACGCGTTCAGGCCCCAGTCGTTGAAGTGGTTGCCGAACACCAGCGGCGCGCGGTTGCCCGCGTGGGCCGAGGAGAACATGTAGCGGTAGGTGCGGTGCTGGAAGGCCGTGAGGCGGGCGGTGTCCGCCGGGTCGTCCTTGCCCCCGTTGCCGGAGATCCAGAAGTTGTAGTCCATGGCCATCACCAGGGGGCTGGGCTTGCCCTGCTCGGCGAGCACGGGGGACCAGACGATCGGCATCTCGAACTGCCAGATGCCGTCCTCCTGGTAGGGCCAGGCGACGCCGGTCGCGCTCGCGGACCGGGACGTGTCGTAGACGAGCCCGTGCTCCTTCCACATGGGCACGAGCTGGTCCCACTGGCCGTCGAGGCAGGGCAGGCGACCGCCCTTGATGTCCTCGGGCGTGATGTCCAGGGCCGGGAGGGCGCTGCCGGGGTTGAACGCCCCGGGGTCCGTGATGATCTCCTCGAAGGTGCTGTACTCCTGCTCCCACTCGGCGGTGGTCCACTTGTCGCCGCCGTGCGGGGTGGGGGAGCAGAGGTGCCCGTTGTAGTGGGTGCCGATCTCGTGACCAGCGGCGTGCGCGGCGTTGATGTTGCCGATGCGCTGGGCCACCTCCGCGGCGTCTCCGCCGAGCTCGGTGCCGACGTAGCCCGGCTGGTTGCCCGGCGCTGTGTAGTTCTCCCGGTTCGCGCTCTCGATGAGGTTGATGCCGGTCTGGTACACGGTGAACTTGGCGCCGGAGTCCTCGGCGGCGTCCATGAAGGTCTTCCAGCGGGCGTCCTGGCGGCCGCCGTCGAAGGAGAAGAGGACGAACTGCGGGGGCCGCTCGTCCGCGGCGTAGGCGCGCATGGGCACGCCCTCGTGGGAGCGCGCGGCCAGCGGAGTGGCAGGGTCGGCGTTCGCGGTCGGACCGGCGGAGTCCCCGGACGCGCTCGACGACGGCGCCGCGGCGGTCTCGGAGGCGTCCGTGCCCGTGGAACCGGACGGCGACGCCGAGCCGGCGTCGGAGGGGGCGGAGGCGGAGGGAGCAGGCGCGGACGAGGAGGAGGTCTCCGAGGCGGCGCCCTGGGCGTCGCCCTCCTGCGGGGCGGCGCAGCCGGCCAGCACGAGGGCCAGGGCGACGGAGGTCCCCCACACGCGACGGGCGCGGAACGGGGCGGGCTGACGGTGGAGGGGCATGCAGACTCCTGGCTCGGGGAGGTGGCAGGCGCGACCCGTCCCGTCCACGGCGTCGGCGGCGGGGGTGCGCAGGGTGGTCTGATTCCAGAGTAGGGGAGGAACGCCGGGGGCCCCTCGCCCGGAGACGGACTGTGACCCAGTTGTGACCCGGCTCCGGCGGAACCGTGAGCGGGGGCGTCCCCGGCTGCTCCGGACGGCCGCCCCGGCGTCGGCGGGCGCACCTAGACTGGAGGGCATGGAATACCTCGTCCCCGTCCTGGCGGTGGTCCTCATCGGCGCCCTCGCGTTCGCCGTCTCCCGGTGGATGTCGGCGGCACGCGATCGCCAGACGGCCGGGCCGCGCACGCCCTCCGGTCGCCCGCTGGAGATCGGACCCGAGCGCGCCCGTCAGGCGGCCGCGCTGCTGGACGAGGACGCGCACCGCCGGGTCTACGGGCACATCGCCCAGAGCCGGGTGATGGAGGCCGTCCGGGACTACCGCGCCCACACCGGGCGCAGCCTGAAGGACGCGGTCATGGACGTGCAGTCCCTCGCCGTGCACCCGCAGGTGTACTCGGTGCCAGCGACCGAGCAGGAGGCCCCCGAGGAGGCCGAGGTCCGCGACCCGCGGACCCGGCCGACCCCGCCCGTGCCCGCGCGTGACGAGGCCGCGGACGGCGAGCGACAGGGCCCCGAGCGTGCCGACGTCGTCGAGGAGGGGGCGGACGGCCCCGCCGCGGACGACGAGCCGCGCCCCGAGGCCGAGTCTGGCCTCTCCGCCGAGGAGGGCCGCGTGGACGACGGCGCCGCGTCCGGCACTGAGCCTCGGTCGGGCACGTCGGAGCCGGCGCGCGGGGACGAGCTGACGGCCCTGACGGTGCCCGCCGACTGGTCGGCCGCCCCGGCCGAGGAGGAGCCCCCGTTCGAGGTGGAGGTCATGCGCGGCATGGACTCCGTCCGGCTGTCCTCCCAGGACCTGCCGCCGTGGCTGCGCGACCAGCTCTCCGCCATGGTGCGCGACGGCAACCTCGAGTCCGCCGCCGTGCAGCTCTCCAGCCACTCCCAGCTCTCGGTGCCGGAGGCCTACGAGCTGCTGCGCCGCATGCGCGAGCGCCGCGGCGAGGACTGACCCGCGCCCGTCGCCGCAGCCCGTCCCGCCTCACCCCGTGCCCCACCGTTTCGGGTGACCTGTCGGAGGTCCGGGGCGTCCAGACCTCCGACAACTCACCCCGAACGCTGAACGGGAGGCGCGGGCAGGGCGCGTCGCCGCGGGGCCGGGCTGCGTCCCGGACATGCGACGAGGGCCGGAATCAGAACGATTCCGGCCCTCTCTCGCGGAGACGGGGGGATTTGAACCCCCGGCCCGACTTTCGCCGAGCCCTTCATTAGCAGTGAAGTCCATTCGGCCGCTCTGGCACGTCTCCTCCATCCGGTCCCGCTCCGCACGACGGCGGCGCGTTCTCAGACCGGTCCAGCTTAGCGTGACCCCTCGGACCAGGGCAAAGGAGGGCGCGACGCGCGGGGGGATGCGCGGGCGCGACGCGCGGGCCGGCCGCCCGTGCGTCGCGCACTGCACGTCCCCCGCCACGGTCCACGCGACCCCCGGGACGCGCGAGAGGGGCCCCGGATCCGTGGATCCGGGGCCCCCGTCGTGTCTGTCAGCGGACCGGCGTCAGCCGGTCGAGCCGGTCAGATCAGATGCGATCCTTGCCGTCGGTGCGGCCGTCCAGGTCGGGATCGGTGGCGTCGCCGTCGATCTTGACGTCCTCGTGGCGCAGCTCCTCGGACACGGTCTCGGTGTCCTGCACCTGGCGCTTGCCCAGCGACACCTTCTCGGCCTCCACGGTCTTGTTGACGACCGGGGTCTCCTCGTAGGTGGTCACCTCGATGTCGCCGTCACGACCGGCGGTGCGGGCCTCGGCCGAGTTCGGGTCGACGGACTCGCGCTCCACCACGACCTCTTCACGGGTGACGGGCACCTCGACGGTCTCGGTGGTGGTGTAGGCCTGCTTGCGCAGACGGACGCGGCCGGTGGCCTGGCGCTCGGTGCCCACCTGCAGGTGCTCATCCTTGACGACCATGGAGTCACGGTCGCCGTCGACGACGTCGCGGCGGTCGGCGTCGACCAGGTCGCGGCGGTCGCCGTCCACGACGTCGCGGCGGTCGCCGTCCACCACGTTGTCCTCACGGCGGTCGGCCACACCGGCCACACCCGCAGTGCCGGCCACACCCGCGGTGCCGGCGTCGGCGCGGAGGCCGTCATCGTGGCGCACGTCCCGGTCGTGGTCCACGTTCGAGTACTCCATGGAGTAGTACTCGTAGATGCGCTGCTCCTCCTCGGGCGTCAGCGAGCCGTCGGCGTCCACGTTCGGGGCGTCCTTCACGAAGGCCTTGTCGAACGGCACGGTAATGCCGTCGGCCGTCGTCTGAGCCTGCTGCAGCGGCACGAAGGTCTCGCGGGCGCCGAAGAGGCCGGTCTTCACGGTCACGAACGTGGGCTCGTTGGTGACGTCGTCCAGGTACACCTGGCCGACGGAGCCGATCTTGTCGCCGTCGGTGTCGAAGACGTTGGCGTTCTGAAGCTGGTCGAGCATGTTGCGGTCCATGAGGAATTCTCCTTCTGAATCGGTGTTTTGTTCCCTTACGTTGATTCACCATTCCGCATCGAGAGGACCCCCGTCAACCGCCGGACGCTCGACTTCTTCAACTGCCAGGCGGCTCCCAGGTTTCCCCTCTGACCTGCAGGAATCCGCGGTTTTCGGCCCGTACCCCCCCGCTCAGCCTGGGTGCCGCGTGGGAGTGTGGGCCGAACGGTCAGCATCCCTTGACGTCCCCCGATATTCTGTGGAATGCGTCCGGACCGGGCGCGGAAACATGGATTCCGAGAAGGGGAGGCCCCATGCCCGACGCCCAGGAGGCAGTCCGTCGACTCGCGGTGGTCGGCGCCGGCCCACGCGGCGTGATGCTGCTCGAGCGGCTCCTCGCCCGGCTGGAGGGATCGGCCCCCGGCGCGCACCCCGCCCGGCTGCGCATCGACGTCGTGGACCCCTACCCGCCCGGACCCGGGCGGGTGTGGCGGACGGACCAGTCCGAGCTCTACCTCATGAACACCCCGGCGTTCTTCCCCACGGCCTGCGCCGCGGACAACCCCGGGCTGCGCCCCTCCACGGCGGCGCAGACCTTCGACCAGTGGCGCCGGGTGCACCCCGAGGCCAGCCTGGGCGTGCAGCGCCACCAGTACCCGGCCCGCGCGGTCTACGGTCGCTACCTGCGCCACCTCTACCAGGACGTGGTCGCCGGCCTGCGCGCCCGGCCCGAGGTCGCCGACGTCGTCGAGCACCGCGCGGAGGTCACGGCCCTGCACCCGACGCCGGCCGGCGGAGCGCGCCTGGAGCTGCGCGACGCCGACGGTGCGGCCTCCGAGCTCGCCGCGGACGCCGTCGTGCTGTGCCTGGGGCACCAGCCGGCCGAGCTCAGCCCGGGCCAGGCACGGATGGCCGCCGCGGCGCGCGGCCGGGACGACCTCCACTACCAGGGGCCGCAGATCCCCTCGGACGTCGACTGGGACACCGTGGAGCCCGGGGCCCGCGTGCTCGTGCGCGGGATGGGCCTGAACGCCTTCGACCTGCTCGCCCAGCTCACCCAGGGCCGCGGCGGCGTCTACCGGCGCACCGGGGACGGCCCCGGCCGGGCCCTCGCCTATGAGCCCTCGGGTCGCGAGCCTCGCGTGCACCTGATGTCCCGGCGCGGCGTGCCCTACCTGCCCAAGGCCGAGGTGGACGCGTTCGTGCCGCGCGGGGTCACGCTGAGCTACCTCTCCGACGCGGCCGTGGACGCCCTGTCCGCCCGGCACGGCGCCCTCGACCTCGCCGAGCACCTCTGGCCGCTGCTGCACCGGGACGTGGTCCGCCACTACTACGCCACCCTGGTCCGGGCCCAGCCGGAGATCCTCGGCGGCCCCGTGGAGGCCCGCCGGTTCCTCGGCGAGCTCGTGGGCCAGCTCGAGGAGGCCGGCCGCGGCGCCCCGGTGACCTCGGCGCACGCCGAGGAGCTGCTGCAGCGCTACGCCCCCGGCCGCCGCTTCCTCGACATCCTGGCCTACACGGCGCCGTTCGAGGACGCCGTGTTCGCCTCCCACGAGGACTACCAGCGCGCCGTCGCCGACCTCATGGAGCAGGCGTGCGTGGAGGCCGCGCTCGGCGAGGAGTCGCCGTTCATGATGGCCGTCGGCGCCCTCCACGCCGGCCGCCTGCGGATCAAGGCGTGGGTGGCCGAGGGCCGCATCGCCGAGGACTCCCGGATCCGGGACGTGCAGGGCTGGTTCGAGCCGCTCGTCGAGGGGCTGGCCTCCGGGCCGCCGCTGTGGCGCGTGGAGCAGATGCTGGCGGTGCACCGCGCCGGCCTGCTCACGTGGGCGGGCCCCGCGCCCGTCGTGGACGCCGAGGAGCGCGCCTTCTCCGTGCGCAGCCCGCAGGTGGGCGCGGCGGACTCGCTGGGCCCCGCGGTCGTGGAGGGGGAGTGGCTGGTGGAGGCGATGATGCCGCCCAACCGGGTGCAGGCCGCCTCCTCGCCGCTCATCCGCGGGATGCTCGACGACGGCGTCGCCGCCGCCGGCACGTGGGAGGACGAGGAGGGCGTGCGGGTGCCCGCCACCGGGTTCGACGTCACGGGCCGGCCCCACCGGCTGCGCGCCGCGGACGGCGCGGTCCACGAGGACGTGTACGTCCTGGGCCTGCAGCTCTCCGGCGTGCAGTGGGGCACCGCGATCGCCGCCGAGGCCGGGGCGGACCCGGCCGGCCGCGCGCTGTTCCTCGCCGACGCCGACGCCGTCGCGCAGGCCGTGCTCGCCGGCTGAGCACGGACGACGGCGGGGCCGCCCGGGATCGGATCCCGGACGGCCCCGCCGTCATGTCGGGACGTCAGCCCTGCGCGACCAGCGCGTCGAAGCGCTGGATCAGCGTGGCCATCTCGCCGCGGCTGATGTCGCGGCCCGCGCGGTACGTGCCGTCCCGGTAGCCGACCGAGATGCCCTCGGAGGCCATCCACTGGATCGCCGCGTAGTGCGAGCTCGCGGGGGAGACGTCGGTGAAGTCGGACGTCGCGGGCGCCGTGTAGTCCACGCCGGAGGCGCGGTACAGCAGGGAGGCGAACTCGCCGCGGGTCACGTCGCGCCACGGCTTGAAGGTGCCGTCCGCGTAGCCGCGGACGATGTCCTCGGCCGAGCCCCACTCGATCGGGATGAAGTGGGTGTTCGTGGCCGGCACGTCCGGGAACGTCTGGCCGTCGGCCGTGAAGGGGGTGTCCTCGAGGTAGCGGTACAGGAAGGACATGGTCTCGGCGCGGGCGCTGTCCTCGAACTTGCCGAAGGTGCCGTCCGCGTAGCCGTTGGCCAGGCCCGCGCACTGCATCCAGCGGATCGCGCTGTAGTGCGCGGAGCCCACGGCGTTGTCCGCGAAGTCCTCGACCTCGCAGACCTCCACCGGCGCGGTCGGCGCGCCGTCCAGCCGCAGCCCCACCAGGAGGGGGTTGTGGTCCGAGGAGCGCCACTGGTCCGGCGCGTAGAGGTCCTCGGCCACGTAGTCGTGACGGGAGTACTCCAGGGCCACGGACTCGTTGGCGTTGATCATCCAGATGTCCTGGCCGGTCACCACGGCGCTCGCGGCCGGGGAGGCGTGGACGCCGTCCAGGCTGCCCACCGCGCCGTCGAAGGTGTACGAGTACTCGCCCGTCAGGGCGCCCTGGGAGACGTAGCCGGCCTCCTCGAGCACGCGGATCGGGTCCTCCTTCTCGTAGGCGTTGAAGTCGCCCAGCAGCAGGACGCGGTCCGTGCCGGCGTCGTCGGCCACCTGCTCGGCGAAGGCCACGAGGGCCTGCGCCTGGCGGGTGCGGTCGCCGTTGTAGGCGCCCTGGCCGTCGCCGGAGTCCGCGTTGTCGCCCGCGGCGCCGGAGCCGCCCTTGGACTTGAAGTGGTTGGTGACGGCCACGAAGTCGGTGCCCGCCACGCCGGCCTCAGTGCCGTCCGCCGCGCGGAAGTGCTGCGCCAGCGGCTCGCGGGCGTTGTCGAAGTTGGCCTCGTCCCGCAGGATCACGGACTCGCCCACCGGGGTGACCTCCGCCGGCTGGTAGACGAACGCGTTGCGGATCACGTCCTCCTCCGCCAGCGCGGGGCGGTCGGCGGGGGAGGCGACGTAGGCCCACTTCTGCTCGCCCGCCTGCGCGTTGAGGGCGTCCACGAGGTGGGCCAGCGCGTGGTCGCGGTCCAGGTCGAACTTCGCGGAGTTCTCGATCTCCTCGAGTGCCACCACGGAGGCGTCCAGGCCGTCGATCGCCGCGGCGATCTTCTCCTGCTGACGGGCGAACGCCTCGGGGGTGTACGCGCCGCGCGGCAGGCAGCCGTTCGTGGTCACGGGCTCGCCGAAGCGGTCCGTGTAGGCGCGGCAGCCGGGGAAGTCCTGGCCCAGGGCGGTGAAGTAGTTGAGCACGTTGAAGCTGCCCACGCTCACGTTGCCGCCCACGACCTCGGGCGAGGCCTCCTCGGGGCGGGTGTCCTCGACGCCCACCGGCTGCACGTCCGCCGCGGTGGCGTCCGTGAGGTGGCCCAGCGGCTGGAAGGACCAGGCGTCGAATCGGTAGTCCAGGATCACGCCGGTGGTGAAGTCCAGTCCCGCGCCCACGCGCACGGGCCGGTCCGCGTCCAGGTACGGCAGCGGGTTCTCGTTGCCCGGCGAGCGCATGAAGTTGGTCGAGGCGCCGTCGTCGAGGACGATCAGGCGGCTCGCGTTGTCCGCGGCCACGGCCTGGGCCTCGGCGCCGGGGGCGGCCACCGAGGTCGGGTTGGGCAGGGGCTCGGTGCCGGGCACGATGCCCAGCGAGCCGTACTGGTTCAGGTCGTAGTTGTCCGTCACGGTCCACTCGCCGGTCGGCGCCAGGAGCATGCCCTCCAGGGCCTCGCGGTCGGCCTCGGAGAGCGGGAAGTCGACGGCGGTCGGGGCGACGGCGGCCGGCTCGGCCACCGGCGTCACGCCGCCCGCGCCCACGCGCACCTGGGTGAGGCCGTAGTGCTCGGCGGCCTCGCCGGTCACCTGGACGTGGTCGCCCAGGGCCACGGAGCCCACGGTGTCCGGGGAGTAGACGAACAGGCCGTCCGAGGCGCCGGGGGTGGCGTCCTCGGCGGAGCCGCCCGTGCCCGCGGTCTGGATGTAGTAGCCGTCGTAGCCGCCCGTGGAGTACACGGCGGTGACCACGCCGGTGGTGGTGACCTGCCGGCCGGCGTAGGGGGTGGCCGCGCCGTCGCCCTGGATCTGGGCGATCGTCAGGGCCGGCGCGGGCTCCGGATCCGGCTCGGGATCCGGGATCGGGTCCACGGGGGCCTCGCCGGTGGAGGAGGTGGGGGTGACCTGCGCGGTGACCGTGAAGTCGGCCGCGTTGTCGTCCGTGTCCACCCCGTCCGTGCGGGTGAGGGACTTCGGGTCCGAGTTCGAGGACGGGGCGCCTGCGGCGGCGGTCTCGAAGGTGTTGGAGGTGCCGTAGCCGAGCAGGTCGGCCACGCCCTCGGCCTGGCCCGTGGACACCGAGCCGACCGGCAGCGCGGTGAGGGCGCCGGCCTGGTCCGAGAGGACCACGGTGCCGCGGGCGCCCGCGGGGTTGAAGGCGCCGCCGGCGTTCAGGTCCGGCGTCGGCAGGGCCGCGCCGGTGGTGCCGTTGGAGCCGCCCTGGATCAGGAAGTGGCCCTTCGCCGGGACGGTGCCGCTGAGCGCCACGACGCCGTTGGGGGCGGCGGTGCCCGTGGCGGAGCGGTACTGCAGGGACCAGCCGTCCAGGGAGATCGGCGTGTCCGTGGGGTTGTACAGCTCCACGAACTTGTGGGCGAAGACGGCGTTCGCGGAGCCGCCGTTGGTGTAGACCTCGTTGATCACGAGGCCGTCGCCCGTGGGGGCGGCGTGGGCGGGGCCGGCGACGACGGCCGGGGCCAGCAGGGTGAGCGCGGCCAGGGCGACGGCCGGGCGTGACAGGCGGAAGGTGCGCTGGGTCATGGTCTCTCTCCGAGTGCTCCGGCTCAGCGGCCGGCCGGGGCGGACGAGGCGGTCAGGCCCAGGGCCTTGCGGCCGCGCAGCAGCGCGGCGCCCAGGAGGGCGCCGAAGCCGGCCAGCCACCAGGCGGAGGCGTCGCCGGTCTCGACCGTGGAGGGCACCGTGTGCTCCTCGTCCCGGTCGCCGTCGTCGTCGCCCTCGACGGGGGCGGCGGGGTCGGTCGGGTCAGAGGGGTCGGCCGGATCGGCGGGCTCAGAGGGGTCGGCCGGGACCGTGGGGTCGGTCGGATCGGCAGGCTCAGAGGGGTCGGCCGGGACCGTGGGGTCGGTCGGCTCGGTCGGCTCGGTCGGCTCGACCGGCGCCTCGGAGGCGGTCACCTCGAGGGCGTGCCGCACGATCGTGTCGGTGCCGTCCGCGTAGCGAACGGTCATGCGCAACTCGCCCGCGCCGGCCTCGGCCGGGGCGGCGATGCCGGAGAGGGTGACCTCCTCGGAGCCGGCCGGGACCGTGACGGCGCCCAGCTCGGTGACGGTGCCGTCCGCGGCCTCGAAGGCCACGGCCACCTCGGCGGCCGCCGGGGCGTCGTCGGAGTCGATCACGAGGTCGCCCAGGGTCAGGACGATCTCCTCGCCGGCCGCCACGGTCTCCGGGGCGCCGCTGACCGGCACGCCCTTCTTGGCGAAGTCGGGGCCCACGGCGCCCTCGGCGGACGCCTGGAGGCGGGCGTAGTCCGAGATGGCCTGGGTGTCCAGCACGCCGAGGTCCACGAAGTCCTCGCGGCCGGTGGCGAAGGCGGTGTAGCCGTCGGGGGCCGCCGTCGGGTCGCCCAGGGCCACCCAGGTGTCGTCGGCGAGGAAGGACTGGGTCGCCACGGTGTACATCGCGTCCTGCTCGAGCGGCTCGCCGTCGATCCACACGCCCGTGACCTTCTCGCCCTGCGGGCGGGACTCGTCGTAGGTCCAGGTCAGGTTCTCGGACCAGCCCAGGGTGAAGGTGCGCACGTCGTCGCGCCAGTTCTGCTCGAGGGCCAGCTCGATGGAGGAGCCGGGGATGTCGAAGTAGGAGATCGAGTTGCCGAACGGGGCGACGTCGAGCAGCTCGCCGAGGGTGAGCTTGCCGATCAGGTCCGCGGGCTTCGGGGAGAAGGTGCCGCCGCCGGTGAAGGCGTCCACGAGGATCTCCGAGCGCAGGCCGCCCGGGTTCACCACGCCGAGGTCCACCTCGGGATCGGCGTTGAGGGCGGTCTGCTTGGTGGCGTCGGCCACCCAGTTGCCCAGGGTGGTCTCCGCGCTGCGGGTGCCGCCGGCGCGCCAGGTGCCGCCCTCGTCGAGGCGCTTCTGATAGTCGGTGGTCAGGGAGCCGTCCAGGTCGGCGACGACCTGGGACTGCAGGTCCTCGAAGACGGCCACGGCCTCCTGCTCGATCGCGTAGACCTCGGCGGTCACCGCGGACTCGGCGGCGGCCTCGGCCGGATCCTGGGTGGAGCGGTCCAGCAGGCGGGAGGCGACGGCGGTGACCTCGCCGGCGGCGTCCACGGTCAGCTCGACGGCGGCCAGGTTGCTGCCGGAGGCGCCGGCCTGGAGCACGGGGCGGGCGACGCCGTCCCCGGCGGTCTCGTACTGGTACAGCTGGTGGGTGTGGCCGTTGAAGATCACGTCCACGGCGGGGTGGGTGTCCTCCACCATGGAGCGGAACACCTCGCGCTTGCCCAGCTCGGCGGCGAGGTCGCCCGCGCCCGCGGCGCCCTCGTGGTAGGAGGCGACGATCACGTCCGCGGCGCCGGAGGCCTCGAGCTCGGCGGCCACGCCGTTGACGGCCTCGACCATGTCCAGGACGGTGTTGCCCTGCAGGCCGGCGCCGGTGGTGGTGGCGTACAGCTCGTTGGGGACGGCGCCGATGACGGCGACGCTCACGCCGTTGACGTCGAAGATCGCGTGCGAGGCCAGGATGGGCTCGAGGGTGGCCGGGTCCACGAAGTTGGCGGCGAGCACCGGGAACTCGGCGCGGGGGATCACGCGGTCCTGCAGGTCGTCCAGGCCGCGGTCGAACTCGTGGTTACCGGCGGCCAGGGCGGACAGGCCGAGGGCGTTCATCACGTCGATCGTGGGGTCGTCCTGCTGGACGTTGGAGACCGAGGCGGAGCCGCCGATCAGGTCGCCCGCGCTGGTCAGCAGCACCGAGCCCTCGCCGTGCTGGGCCTCGAAGGCCGTGCGGTAGTCCTCCACGGTGTCGGCGAACTGGGTGCCGGAGAAGTCCGAGGAGAGGGCGCCGTGGAAGTCGTTGAAGGACAGCAGCGAGATGGTGGTCTCGTCCGCGGCGACGGTCTCCACCGCCAGGGCCGGGGCGGCGCTGGCGGGGGCGAGGACGAGGACGGTGCAGGCCGCCGTGGCGACGGCGTGGCGGCGGAACAGACTGGACATGGCTCTCCCGGGGGTGCGTGGGGTCGTGATGATCGGACGGCGCCGATGACGGTGCGGCGTGTCACACCTGAGGAGAGCATGCCCGAGTGACGTGCGGGTGAACAGCGCCACGCCGAGGGGAGGCGCGGAGGCGATGCCGCCCCGCCCCGCCCGGCCTGGGCGTCCCCGCCCGGCGGATCGACGCAGAGCGCCGGAGAAGGCCATGAGCCGGGCCGTCGCTGCATGCACGACGACCCGGCTCATGGTGGGGCGGATGGTGAGGGATTCGAACCCTCGGCACGGGGTCACCGCGCACCGGTTTTCAAGACCGGCTCCTTCGGCCGCTCGGACAACCATCCCGGCGGGCCCTCGGGCCCGCCGCACCACTCTACCGAGTGCGCCCCGGGCGCCCTCGGCCCACGACGACGCCGCGCGGCCCGCGGGGGCCGAGCCGGTGGCGGGGGGCCGGGGCCGGGGACCATGATGGACCCCGAGCACCACGAGACCAGCACGACGAGACGAGCACCATGAGACGAGCGCCGCAGGAGCGGGAGGAGGGGCCGAGCATGTCCGAGACGACGATGACGCCCGGGACGGGCCGGGGAACCATGCGCGCGGTCCGGTTCACGGGCGAGGGCGGGGCCGGGTCCCTGGCCGTCGGGCAGGAGCCGATCCCGACCCCGGGGCCCGGCGAGGTCCTCGTGAAGGTCGCCGCGGCGGGCCTGAACCGGGCGGACGTCATGCAGCGGGAGGGGAAGTACCCGCCGCCGCCGGGCGCCTCGGACGTGCCGGGGCTGGAGGTCTCCGGCGTCGTCGTGGCCCTCGGCGAGGAGGCGGGCCTGCCCGGCGAGGGTCGGTTCGCCCCCGGGGACGAGGTGTGCGCCCTGCTGGCCGGCGGCGGCTACGCCGAGCACGTGGTCGTCCCGGCCGGGCAGCTGATGGCCGTGCCGGCGGGCGTGGACCTCGTCACCGCCGCGGCCCTGCCGGAGGTGGCCTGCACCGTGTGGTCCACGATGTCCGAGCGCGGCGGCGTGCGCGCCGGCGACGTCGTGCTGGTGCACGGCGGCTCCGGCGGCATCGGCACGTTCGCGGTCCAGTACCTGGCGGCGATCGGCGCCCGCGTGCTGGCCACCGCCGGCGGGCCCGCCAAGTGCGAGCGCGTGCGCGCCCTCGGGGCGGAGGACGTCTTCGACCACCGCTCGGGCGAGCCCGGCGCGTTCGCGGACTGGGTGCTCGAGCGCACCGGCGGCCGCGGCGCGGACGTGGTGCTCGACGTCGTCGGGGGACCGTACCTGGACGCCAACGTGCGCTGCCTCGCGGCGGAGGGCCGGATCGTGGTCATCGCCGTGCAGGGCGGCCTCAAGGCGGACGGCTTCAACCTGATGCGCCTGGTGTCCAAGCGCGGCTGGCTCACCGGGGCCACTCTGCGCGCCCGCTCCGTGGTGGACAAGGCGCGGATCGTGGCCGGGACCGAGCGGGCGGTGGCCCCGCTGGTGGCCGCGGGGCGCATCGACCTGGCGGTCGGCGCCCGCTTCCCCCTCGACGACGCCGTGGCCGCCCACCGGCGGTTCGAGGCGGAGGACCGGGTCGGCCGGGTGCTGCTCGTCACCGACCCCGCCGACGCGCTGTGGCCGCAGGAGGACCGGACGTGAGGGGCCCCTTCGCGCGCTTCCGCCAGTCCCGCTCCGACGACCGCGAGCTCGGCACCGGGCTGTGGCGCCGCGCCCACGACCGGTTCGTCCGGGCCATGGACCGGTACTGGCAGGTGTTGGAGGGGGATCGCGGCCCGGACCTGCTCAGCGCGGAGCAGCGCAACGGCATCGTGCACGCCGGCAACGTCCTCGCCGAGCGGCTGCCGGCCGTCCGCGCGCTCTGCGTGCGCCTGCACCGGGACCACGCCGGCGACGGCGAGCACATCCCGCCCGAGGCGGCGGACGTGCACCGGGAGCTCTCCCGCGCCGCCCACGAGCTCGCCGCCACCGCGCAGGCCCTGGCCATGCACCGGCTCGGGCAGGGCTCCTCGGACTCCGTGGGCCGGCACGCCGAGCGGACGCTCGCCCACCTCGACCGCGCCGAGGAGCTCGCCGCGAGGCTGTGAGGCCCGGGACGAGAAGGACCCCGCCGCGTTCTCACGCGACGGGGTCCGTTGGAGCCCCCTGCCGGATTCGAACCGGCGACCTGCTCTTTACGAGGGAGCTGCTCTGGCCAGCTGAGCTAAGGAGGCACGCGGCCGCGAACGGCCACGGCTGACGAGCATACCGGTTTCCCCGGCCCGATTCCACCGGGCCCCGGGCCGGCGCGACGGCGGCACCCAGTGTGGCCCGCCCCGTCGTCGGGCGTTCACCCGGCCGCCACGCCGCGGCCAGACGGGCGCGGTTGCGTGGGGCGCACACCTCGTCGACGGGAGACGCATGAGCCTGCACCACGCCCCCCGCCCCGTGGCCGCGCCCCCGCGCGCCGACGGGCCGCCGTCCCCGCCGCTGCGCCTGGCGGTGGTGGACATGTCCGGCACCTCGATCGTGGAGCGGGGGCTGCAGGACGCCGCGTTCGCCCACGCCCTCGAGGCCCACGGCCTCGCGGCGGACGCGCCCGCCCACGCCGACGCCGTGCGCGTCTTCCGCGCGCGCCGCGCCACGTCCCGCACCGCCGTGTTCGCGCAGGTCTTCCCGGACCGGCCGGCGGCCGTCGCGGCCGCCCGCACCTTCGAGGAGGCCTTCGACTCCCTGCTGGCCGAGCACGGCGCCCAGCCGGTCCCCGGCGCGGAGGAGGCGCTGCTGCGCCTGCGGGCGCTCGGCCTGCGCGTGTGCCTGTGCACGGGGTACGCCCGCCACACCCAGAACATGATCCTGGAGTCCCTGGGCTGGATGGGCCTGGCGGACCTGAGCCTGTCCCCGGACGACGCCGGGCGCGGCGTGCCCTTCCCGGACATGATCCTCACCGCCCTGCTGGGCCTGGACCTCGACGACGTCCGCGGCGTGCTCGTGGTGGGGGACACCGCCGAGGACATGACGGCGGGGCGCCGGGCGGGGGCCGGCCTGGTGGCCGGGGTGCGCACCGGACGGGACGCGGACGCCGCGCTCCTGGCCGCGGGCGCGGACCACGTGGTGGACGGCCTGGCGGACGTGCCCGCGCTCGTGGGCGCGGGCGGCTGAACCGCCCGGACCGCTGAACCGGCCGGCCCGCAGAGCCGGCCGAGGTCGCTCGGGCCGCGACGCTCGGGCGGAGCAGCGCTCAGCGCCGGCGCGGGGTGCGCACGCGCCGCGGCAGCAGCGCCAGCATCATGGCCTCGAGCGCCAGCTGCTCGGGCACGTTCGCGGCGATGCGCTCGCGGGCCGTGGCGACGGCGTCGATCCGGGCCAGGACCTCCGCGGAGTCCCCGGCGGCGCCGCGCGCGTAGGCCTCCACCTCCGCGCGACGGTGCTCGTTGATGAGCTCGCCCTCGGCGCCGAGCTGCACCCGCAGCACGTCCCGGAACAGGCCCATCACGTCGATCATGGCCCGGTCCAGGGAGTCGCGGACCGAGCGCCGGCGCCGCCGGGTCTGGTCCTCCTCGAGCCGCTTCACGTGCTGGCGCAGCTTGGGCGGCACGGGCTCGCCGGGCTCCAGGCCGAGGGAGCGGCGCAGGGTCTCCAGCTCCTCCGCGTCCCGGGCCTCGGCCGAGGACTCGGCCTCCGCCTTGGACACGTCCGCCAGGGTGGCGGCCAGGGCCATCGCGTCGGAGACCGCGGTGGCCTCCAGCGGCAGGGAGAGGATGCGCTCGCGGCGCTCCAGGGCCTCCGGGTCCCGGGCGAGGCGGCGGGCCATGCCCACGTGGGACTGCGAGATGCGGGCGGTGGTCAGCGCGGTCTCGCGGTCCAGCCCGTCCCGGCGGTGCAGCAGGTCCGCGACGTCCTCCACGGCGGGGATGCTCAGGGTGACCAGGCGGCAGCGCGAGCGCACGGTGGGCAGCACGTCCGCGGGGGAGGGCGTGCAGAGCATCCACACGGTCCGGGCGGGCGGCTCCTCCACGGCCTTGAGGAGCACGTTCGTGGCCCGCTCCGTCATGCGGTCCGCGTCCTCCATGAGGAAGATCCGCCACCGGCCCGTGGCGGGCGTGGACTGGGCGGCCTCCACGAGGGAGCGCACGTCCTCGATCCGGTAGCTCACGGCCTCGGTGGCCAGCACCGTGACGTCCGGGTGGGTGCCGGCGAACACGGTGCGGCACGCGTGGCACCGCCCGCAGCCGCGCGCGGCCGGGTCGGGGGCCTCGCACTGCAGGGCGGCCGCGAAGGCGCGGGCCGCCGTCGAGCGCCCGGAGCCGGGTGGGCCGGTGAACATCCAGGCGTGGGTGGGCCGGTCCTCGGCGGCGGCCCGGCGCAGCTGCTCCACCGCGGAGCCTTGGCCGGCGAGGTCGGCGAAGACGGCCGGGACGGCGTCGGGGAGGGCGCTCATCGGGCGTCCGCCTCGGCGGTGACGCGGGCCAGGGCGCGGGCGGTGAGCTCCTCGGGGTCCAGGGCGCCGTCCAGGAGGAGGTAGCGCTCCGGCGCGGCGGCCGCGCGGGCGAGGAAGGCGGCGCGCAGCGCCTCGTGCTGGTCCGCCGTCTCCTGCTCCATGCGGTCCGCCCCGTCCCCGTCGCGCCCGGTGCGGCGGGCGGCCGCGGTGGCGGCGTCCACGTCGATCAGCACGGTCAGGTCCGGCACCAGCGAGTCCGTGGCCCAGTCGTTGAGCCGGGCGATCCACTCCTCGCCGAGGCCGCGGACCGCGCCCTGGTAGGCCACGGAGGAGTCCACGAACCGGTCCGTGACCACCACGGCCCCGCGGGCCAGCGCGGGGCGCAGCGTGCGGACGGCGTGGGCGGCGCGGGCCGCGGCGAACAGCAGCGCCTCGGTGCGCGGGTCCACGGGGGCGTGCGCGGGGTCCAGCAGCAGCCCGCGCAGGGTCTCGCCGAGGTCGGAGCCCCCGGGCTCGCGGGTCAGGACGGCCTCGCGCCCGGCGGCGCGCAGGGCCGCCACGAGGGCGCGCGCCTGGGTGGACTTGCCGGACCCGTCCGGCCCCTCGACGGCGACGAACAGCCCGCGATGCTCGGTCTCGGTGCTCACCCCCCGAGCCTAGACGCCGCCACGGACGCGGGAGGAACCGCGCCCACGGCCCCGCCCCCGCGCTCTAGACTGGCGGGCATGAGCGCCCCCATGCACCTCGCCCTGACGTTCGACCACTGGCTGTTCCGCATCCTGGCGATCGTCGGCCTCGTGCTCGAGGTGTGGGCCTTCCTTGACGCGCTGCGCCGCAGCCCCGGCGACTTCGCCCGCATCGGCGGCCGGGACAAGAGCTTCTGGTTGATCCTCACCGGCGTCGCCGCCGCGGTGGGCGTGCTCGGCGTGCTCTCGGGCGGCGGCATGGGCATGTTCGGCCTCCTGGCCGCCTGCGTGGCGTGCGTGTACCTCGCCGGCCCCCGTCAGGAGATGGGCCCGGCCACGCGCCGCTGATCCGGCTACGCGCCGCTGACCCGGCCCGCGCCGTCGTCGGCCGGGCCGCCCCGCCGTCACGACGACGGCGCCACCGCCTCCCAGCGCACGCTCATCTCCCC
>NZ_JANQCJ010000090.1:0-10020 GCF_024723355.1 Micrococcus sp. HG099
GGACGGGACCACGATAGGCGGGCGCACCCTGGCGGCGTCGGCGGAGCGTCCCTCTCGCCGCTGCTGGGCGCACTACTGCCAAGTTCTTGTGGATCTACTCGGCAGTAGTGCGCCCAGGTCGAGGGCTCCTGTTGCATCGACGGCGGCGTCGACAAGAAGCTCCCGTCTCCCGCACGAAAGTGCCTCCGCAGGCTCCCGTCTCCCGCACGAAAACGGGGCGGCGGGGCGGGGCGCGATGGCCACTGTGACGCGGCCTACCCGTGTGGGATACTGACGGCACGCCGCATGCCCCGCGCGGGAGAGCGTCGGCGCGCGTCCAGCCTCCGGGCCGGCCGCGTGTGCAGGCCGCCGAAGGAGCAAGACCCTCCCCGGGAATCTCTCAGGCATCCGTACCGCGTGGGGTCAGGCGCTCTGGAAAGAGTCCCGCTCCTCGCGCACCCGCGCGCTGGACCGTGGCCACCGACGGTGCAAGCCGCCCCCGGGCGGCGGAAACTCTCAGGTCCATGACAGAGCGGGGAGGAGCAGACCCACGCCGTGACCGCGGCCGGATCCCCCGGAGGTACCCCGTGACCAGCCCCCAGACCACCGAGAGCACGACGACGCTGCCGCACGAGCTCGTCGAGCCCAGGGACACCGCGTCGGCGCCCTTCGTGGCCCGCCACATCGGCCCGCGCCCCGAGGACGTCCGGCACATGCTGGACACCCTCGGCTACGACTCGCTGCAGGCACTCGTGGACACCGCCGTCCCCGCCGGCATCCGCCAGCCGAAGCCGCTGGAGCTGCCCGCCCCGCTCACCGAGGCCGCCGTCCTGGAGCAGCTGCGCGAGATCGCCGGCCGCAACGTCATGAAGACCCAGATGATCGGCCAGGGCTTCTCGGACACCGTCACCCCCGGCGTCATCCTGCGCAAGGTCCTGGAGAACCCGGCCTGGTACACGGCCTACACCCCGTACCAGCCGGAGATCTCCCAGGGCCGCCTCGAGGCGCTGCTGAACTACCAGACCATGGTCCAGGACCTCACCGGCCTGGACATCGCCAACGCCTCCCTCCTGGACGAGGCCTCCGCCGCCGCCGAGGCCGTGCTGCTCATGCACCGCGCCAACCGGAAGAAGTCCGACGGCGTCACCCTCCTGGACGCGGACCTGTTCCCGCAGACCCTCTCCGTGGTGCGCATGCGCGCCGAGGCCGTGGGCCTGGACGTGCGCGTGGCGGACCTGTCCGCCGGCATCCCCGAGGACGTGCTGGCCGAGGTGGAGGAGAAGGGCCTGTGCGGCATCCTGCTGCAGCAGCCCGGCGACTCCGGCCGCATCCACGACCACGACGCCGCGATCGCCGCCGCCAAGGAGGCCGGGGCCCTCGTGACCGTGGCGGCGGACATCCTGTCCCTGGCCCTGATCACTCCGCCCGGGGAGCAGGGCGCGGACATCGCCGTCGGCTCGACCCAGCGCTTCGGCGTGCCGCTGTTCTTCGGCGGCCCGCACGCCGCCTACATGGCGGTCAAGGACGGCCTGCAGCGCAGCCTGCCCGGCCGCCTCGTGGGCGTCTCCCACGACGACGCCGGCAAGCCCGCCTACCGCCTCGCCCTGCAGACCCGCGAGCAGCACATCCGCCGCGAGAAGGCCACCTCCAACATCTGCACCGCCCAGGCGCTGCTGGCGATCGTGGCCTCCATGTACGCCGTCTACCACGGCCCGCAGGGCATCACCCGGATCGCCCGCCACGCCCACGCCCAGGCCGTCCGCCTGGCGGAGGCGCTGCGCGCCGGCGGCGTCGAGGTGGCCGCGGAGCACTTCTTCGACACCCTGACCGTGCGGGTGCCCGGCCGCGCCGAGGAGGTCCTGACGGCCGCCGAGGAGAACGGCGTGAACCTGCGCCTGGTGGACGCGGACACCCTGCGCATCGCCGCGGACGAGACCACCGTGGACGCCGACCTCACGGCCGTCCTGGAGGCCTTCGGCCTGGCGGCGGACTCGCTGCCGGCCGCCGCGCACGAGGGCGCCGTGGCCACCCCGGCCGTGCCCGAGGGCCGCCGCCGCTCCTCCGCGTTCATGACGCACCCGGTGTTCAACACGCACCACTCCGAGACGCGGATGCTGCGCTACCTGCGCCGCCTCTCCGGCTACGACCTGGCGCTGGACCGCACCATGATCCCGCTGGGCTCGTGCACCATGAAGCTCAACGCCACGGCGGAGATGGAGGCCATCTCCTGGCCCGAGTTCTGCTCGATCCACCCGTTCGCCCCGGACCACCAGACCGAGGGCTGGCGCTTCCTGATCTCGGACCTCGAGGCCAAGCTCGCCGAGATCACCGGCTACGCGGGCGTCTCCGTGGCGCCGAACGCCGGCTCGCAGGGCGAGTTCGCGGGCCTGTGGGCCATCCGCCAGTACCACCTGGCCCAGGGCGACGGCGAGCGGGACGTCTGCCTGATCCCCGCCTCCGCGCACGGCACCAACGCCGCCTCCGCGGTGCTGGCGGGGCTGAAGGTCGTCGTCGTCGCCACCGCCGAGGACGGCACGATCGACGCCGCCGACCTGGACGCGAAGATCGCGGCCCACGAGGGCCGCATCGCGGCCATCATGATCACCTACCCCTCCACGCACGGCGTGTACGACGCCGACGTCAAGGAGGTCTGCTCGAAGGTGCATGCCGCGGGCGGCCAGGTGTACATCGACGGCGCCAACCTCAACGCGCTCGTGGGCCTGGCCCAGCCGGGCGAGTTCGGCGGCGACGTCTCCCACCTGAACCTGCACAAGACCTTCTGCATCCCGCACGGCGGCGGCGGCCCGGGCGTGGGCCCGGTGGCCGTGGGCGAGCACCTGGTGCCGTACCTGCCCTCGCGCGAGAACCTGCTCACCGCCGCCCCGCACGGCTCGGCGGGCGTGCTGCCCATCTCCTGGGCGTACATCCACCTGATGGGCGCGGAGGGCCTGCGCTCGGCCACCGAGCACGCGCTGCTCGGCGCGAACTACATCTCGCGTCGCCTGGCGGACCTCTACCCCACGCTCTACACGGGCAACGAGGGCCTCGTGGCGCACGAGTGCATCCTGGACCTGCGCGAGCTGACCGCCCGCAGCGGCGTCACCGCGGAGGACGTCTGCAAGCGCCTCATCGACTACGGCTTCCACGCGCCGACCCTGGCGTTCCCCGTGGCCGGCACCCTCATGGTGGAGCCCACCGAGTCCGAGGACCTCGAGGAGATCGAGCGCTTCATCGAGGCGATGGAGTCCATCCACGCCGAGATCGTCGCGACCACCCCGGAGACGGTCGAGGACTCGGTCCTGCGCCGTGCGCCCCACACCCTGGACGTGCTCATGGCCGACTCCTGGGACCGCCCGTACTCCCGCGCCCAGGCCGGCACCCCGGTGCCGAGCCTGCGCATGGACAAGTACCTGCCGCCCGTGGGCCGCATCGACGGCGCGTACGGCGACCGCAACCTGGTGTGCTCCTGCCCGCCGCCGGAGGCCTTCGAGGACGCATCGGCGGAGGCCGCCGGCACCACCCCGGCCACGCCGGTCTCCGCCGCCGACACCGCGTCCACCAGCCACTGAGAGGATCACCCCATGAGCGATTCGACGCGCAACTCCCCGCTGCACCCGGTCCATGAGGCCGCGGGCGCCACGTTCACCGATTTCGGCGGCTGGAACATGCCCCTGAAGTACGGCTCCGAGCTGGCCGAGCACAAGGCCGTCCGCACCGCGGCGGGCCTGTTCGACCTCTCCCACATGGGCGAGGTCCGGGTCACCGGCCCGCAGGCCGGCGCCATGCTGGACTACGCCCTCTCCAGCGTGCTGTCCACCCTGAAGCCGGGCCGCGCCAAGTACGCCCTGTGCCTCACGGACGCCGGCACCATCCTGGACGACACGATCGTCTACCGCATGGACGACGGCGAGGACGGCTCCGAGCCCGACTTCATGGTGGTGCCCAACGCGGGCAACATCGCCGCCGTGCACACGGCCCTCAACCAGCGCGCCTCCGGCTGGGACGCGACCGTGGAGGACCAGTCCTCGACGACGTCTCTCGTGGCCGTGCAGGGCCCGAAGGCCGAGGCGATCCTCGCCCAGGCCATGCCCGAGGCGGCCGAGCAGCTGGCGGCGCTGAAGTACTACGGCCACCTGACCCTCACCGTGCCGACCGAGGCCGGGGACGTCACCGCCGTCGTCGCCCGCACCGGCTACACCGGCGAGGACGGCTTCGAGCTGTTCCTGCCCGCGTCCTCCACGCAGGAGGCCGGGGACCGCGGCTCGGCCGTGTGGAACGCCGTGCTGAAGGCGGCGGAGGCCGCGGACGTGGAGCTCACCCTCTGCGGCCTCGCCTCCCGCGACTCGCTGCGCCTCGAGGCCGGCATGCCGCTGTACGGCAACGAGCTGGACACCGCCCACCAGCCGCACGCCTCCGGCGTGGGCTTCGCGGTCCCGGCCTCGAAGGAGGCCGACTTCGTGGGCAAGGCGGCGCTGGTCGGCAAGGACGACACCGAGGAGGTCCTCGTGGGCCTGCGCGGCGAGGGCCGCCGCGCCGCCCGCCACGGCTACGCCGTGCTGGACGAGTCCGGCGAGCGCGTCGGCGAGGTGACCTCGGGCGCCCCCAGCCCCACGCTCGGCCACCCGGTCGCGCTGGCCCGGGTGCGCCGCGACGTCGCCGCCGAGGGCACCTCCCTGCAGGTGGACCTGCGCGGCCGCGGCGAGCCGTTCACCGTGGTGGCCACGCCGTTCTACCGCCGGGAGCGCTGAGCCCCGCCGTCCGCCGAGCGGACCGGCGCGCGGCGGTCCCGGAGCCCTTCGCTAGACTCGGGCTCCGGGACCGTCCCCGCGTCCCGCGGGGCGCTGCCTGTCCGCGCTGACCGGCCGCGCCCCTCCCGTCGCCCACCTGCAGGAAGTCCGCATGACTCACGTCGCCGCCCGTGCCAGGGTCCCCAAGAAGGGTCTGCTCGTGTTCCTCGTGGTGGCCGCGGTGCTGCTGCTGCTGGGCGCCCTCACCGTGGTCCGGGGGATCGCCGCCGACGCTGCCCGCGTCAACATCGTCTCCGTGGTGGACGGCAACACCGTGGTGGTCAACCAGGGCGGCACCCAGCGCACCCTCGTGCTGGCGGGCGTCACGAGCGCCGGCCGCAACCCGGAGGGCCTCAAGGTGGGCCCCGAGCTCTGCATGGGCGAGCAGTCCTACGCGTGGCTGCGCGACCGCCTGCCCCAGGGCGCCGTGGCGAGCGTTGACACGTCCCGGGAGGGCGCGCCCGAGGGCATGGAGTCCGCCCTCGTGCACATCGGCGGCAAGACCGTCAACGTGGACATGGCCGAGGCCGGCATGACCGCCCCCACGGGCATCGGGGTGGACGACGACATGGCCGAGGAGATCGCCGCCGCCAACCGCGTGGCCGTGGGCCGCGGCGTGGGCCTGTACGACGTCGAGGAGCCCTGCACCTACCAGAACCGCCTCTACGAGGCGCAGTTCGCCCTCGACCAGATCCCGAAGGACGCCGAGGACTCCATCCGCCGGATCGACGAGCGCTCCGTGGAGTACGCCGCCGGGCTGGACCAGGTGCGCCTCGTCCAGCAGGAGATCCAGGCGCTGGACCCGGAGAACGGCACGTTCGAGGACCTCGCCTACGGTCCGGCCCGGGAGTCCCTCCTCGCGGAGGCGGACCCGGTGGTCGAGGAGGGGCTGCAGGTCCTGCGGGACCTCAACGCCCGCCGCAACGAGATCGCGGCCCGCGGCTGAGCCGCGTCCCCGAACGACGGCGTCCCGCGCCCCCGGCGGGACGCGCACCGGGCGGCGCGGCCGGCAGGTCAGTCCAGGGACAGGGTCACGAGGCCCAGCTGGGCCGCGCGGATGATCACCTGGACGCGGTCGCGCACCTCGAGCTTGTCCATGATGCGGGTGAGGTTGGACTTGATGGTGGACTCGGAGACGTGCAGGTTCGCGGCGATCTCCGGGTTCGACTGGCCGCGCGCGAGCAGGCGCAGCACGTCCCGCTCACGGTCCGTGAGGTCGGAGCCGTCCGGGTCGCCGGGGCGGGCCTGGGCCGGCCCCACCACGGGGTGGTCGCGCTCGATCGAGGCGAGCAGCTTGGACGCCACGGCGGGGGAGAGCACGGACTCGCCGCGGTGCACCGCGTGGATGGCGCCCAGGATGGCCGGGGGCTCCGCGTCCTTGAGCAGGTAGCCGCCGGCGCCGGCGCGCAGCGCGGGCACGAGGTAGTCCTCGGACGTGAACGTGGTGATGGCCAGGATCCGGATCCCCGGGTGGGCCTCCTTGATGCGGCTGGTGGCCTCCACGCCGTCCATCAGGGGCATCTGCATGTCCATGAGCACCACGTCCGGCTCGACGGCGGCGCACGCCTCCACGGCCTCGGCCCCGTTGGCCACCACCCCCACGCAGGTCATGCCCGGCGCGGAGCTGACGAGCACGCGCAGGGCGCCGCTCATGAGGGGCTGGTCGTCGGCGATCAGGATGCGCAGGTCTTCGCTCACGCGGTCAGCGTAGCGGCTGCCCCGGCTCCGGCCGGCGTCGGCGGGGGTCGTCGGGGCCCGGCCGGCGTCCGCCCGGACCGGCCGACACGGCGCCGGAGGCCGCTGTGCCATCAGCTGTGCGCGCGATGCGCGCCGCACTGTAGTCAGTGTGACCTGCGTCATGCATACTGACCTCCATGAAGCTCCGCTCACTCGCCGCGTCCACGCTGCTCCTCGCCTCCGTCCTCGTCGGCGCCCCCGCCGCCACCGCCACCTCGACCCCCGCCGCGCCGGCCACCGGCCCGGCCGTCACCGCCCCGACCGGCGACCAGTCGGGCACGGACGGACTGAACAAGGGCGCCAAGGAGTGGGCCTGCCGGAACTTCGGCGTCTGGTGCGACTGATCCCGCGGCGGTCTCCGGCGGATGCCTGAGTCCACCGCGGTCCGGTCCCGGCTGCTGAGCGGCGCGCCCCGACGGGCGCGCCGCTCCTCGTCGTCCCCGGACGAGGAGTCCCTCGGCCCGGCGGGGCGGTGGCGCGCCTTCTGGGCGGCGGGGCCCCTGAGCCGCGTCTACCTCGTGGCCGGCTCGGTCCTCCTGCTGGTCTCTGCCGCCTCCGACCTCGGGCTGATCGGCGGGGGAGCCTTCGCGACCGCACCCCTCGACGTCGCCGTGATCGTCTCCACGACGGCGGCCTTCCTGGCGCAGTGGTGGCGCAGCACCGTGGGGTTCGCCCTCCTGGTGCCCGCGGGCGCGGCGACCATCGCGGGGGGTACGGAGGCCCTCGTCACCCTGGTCACGGCCGCGATGCTCGCCGCCGTGACGGTCACGGCCCGTTCCTGGGCATTCGTGGTCGCCGCCGCGACCCTGGCCCTCGCGTGGGGCGTGGTGCGGCCGGTGGCGAGCGGTCGGCCCAGCGAGGCCTGGTTCGTCCTGGCCCTGATGACCGCCGCCCTGGGCGTCGGCCTCTTCATCCGCGAGAGCGTGGCCCGCCGAGAGCGGGACCGGCGGCGCATCCTGGAGGCCGAGGAGCGGGCCCGCCTGGCCGCCGAGCGGGAAAGGCGCTCCCTCGCGCGCGACCTGCACGACGTCGTCGCGCACAACCTCACGATCATCTCCATGCAGGCCCGGACGGCCCAGTACCTCGGCACGCCGGAGGCGGCGCAGAGCGTGCTGGCGGTGGTGGGGGACTCCGCCAAGGACGCCCTCGTGGACCTGCGGCGCATGCTCGCGATCCTCCAGGAGGACGGCATCGTGGACCCGGCCGGCGAGCCCGGGGCCGCCGGCGGCGCGGACGGCGCCACCTCGGCGGACCTGGCCCTCACCGCGGGCCGCATGGCCGCCGAGCTGCGCAGCCTCGGCATGAGCGTGGAGCAGGACCTGCGGTTCGACCCGGAGGCCGTGCCCATGTCCGTGCGCTCCGCCCTGCACCGCGTGCTGCAGGAGGCCACCACGAACACCGCCAAGCACGCCGGCGCCGGCGCGGAGGTGCGGATTATGGTCGCCGAGCAGGGGCGCGACGTGGTGCTCGAGGTGGAGAACTCCGTGGCGGCGCCGCAGCGGTCGATGCGCTGGAACTCCTCGGGGGTGGGACTGCAGTCCATGCGGGACCGCGTGGCCACGTTCGGCGGGACGCTGGAGGCCGGACCGGGCGGGCGGGGCTGGCTCGTGCGGGCCGCGATCCCGCGGGCGCCCGAGGGCGCCTGAGTGTGAGGCCGGTCACATCAGGGACCGGAAGTCGGCACCTTCGGCCACTGTGCCGGCCCGCGCCCTCGCTCATAGAGTGGTGCATGCCCCATTGAGACGGTGCACAGTGCGAACCACGAGCTGGGATACATGCCTGAGGGGATGCGGGCCCCGGACGCGGTTCACGAGAAGGACGATGGTCTACGGACCGTCGTCCTTTCTCGTTGTCCGGCGGGACCGGCTCGACGCCCCGTCTGGGATCCTGCCCATGACCGACGTCGCCGCCCCGCCGAGCTCCGCGGTGGCCCCGTGGGCGCCGATCGTGGCCGCCGGCGTCGTCGCCGCGATGCACATCTGGAAGCTGCCCGGCGTGATGGGCCAGGTCCAGGCGGACCTGGGGATGTCCCTCGTGGACGTGGGCGTGCTCATGGGCATCATGCAGGTCGCCTCCCTGCTGCTGGGTCTCGCCGCGGGCGGCTGGGGGAGCTCGTGGGTGCTGACGGTCGGCGCGTCCCTGCTGGGACTGGCGCTCACGCCCCTCGCGCTGCGCGCTCCGAGGGCTCGGGGTCCGCGGGGGATGCGGTCTGCGCGGCGGAGCCGGCCTCGGCCTCCTGGCCGGGCGTGACCACCCGCACGAGCGGACGCGCCGCCATGCGGCCCAGCGCCATGAGCACGGCGGCGGGGAAGCCGATCACGGGGATGAGCATGGGCAGGATGCCCGCGGCGCCCTGCGTGAGCACCACCAGCCCGTAGAGCATGCCGATCAGCGCGTAGGCCAGCACGTGCACCCACTGGTTGAGCACGTGGCGGAACGCGAAGTTGACCAGCAGGCACAGCGGCAGGCCCACCACCAGCCCGGCGATCCCCACCACGGTGAGCAGCGGGGTCAGGCTCCCGAAGGCCTGCAGCCCCGGGAGCACGGCCAGCACCGCCACGAGGGCCGCCATCACCAGGTTCGGCAGCAGCCAGGCCACCAGGAAGCCGTTCAGCCCCATGCGCAGCTGCGGACGGGGGCCGGTGCGCGCCGCCCGGCGACGGGCACGGGCGGTGGACTTGACCGGGGCGGGGGTGGTCATGGCGGGGCACACTCCGGGGCGGGGTCGACGACGGCGGGCGAGTCCCCACTGTAGTGGCCGCACCTGGACGGCCCCGGCGAGCGGCGGCGCCCGTCCCGCCGGTCAGGCCCGGCGAGGGGCGCCGCGGGCGCTCAGTCCCGCCGCTCGCCGTCCACCTGGAAGGTCAGGTCCTCGACGCCCGGGAACGCCTCGAGCTCCTGGAACGCGTCCCACGCGTCCGGGTCCGCGTCCTCGTCGGCCGGCAACGTGATGACTAGCGCGCCGAGCTCGCCGTCGATCACCTGCAGCCGCAGCTCCACTTCGTGGCCGTCCTCGCCCACGGCGAAGCGCCCGCGCACGGGCCACACGTGGTCGTGGGGGACGGCGCGGTCCACGGGGCCGTCCGTCTCGACGACGAGCGGCGTCCAGTCCGGCACCTCGTCCTCGTCCCGGATCGCCTCGGCCATGGAGGCGACGGTGCGCACGTGCGGCAACTGGGCGCGCAGCGCGGCGGCGCCGGGCAGCTCCCGCCCCTCGGCGAGGGCCGGGTCCAGCAGGGTCTCCAGCAGCACGCGGACCTCGACCGGCAGCGGCGCGGTGGGCTCGCTCTGCTCCTCCTCGGAGAGGTCGTCCCACGCGGGCCATGCGGCCTCCTCGAGCGCATTCCGCCGCTCGCGGCGGACGGACTCGTTGCCGGCGAGCACCGCGAGGGCGGCGGCCCCGGCCAGCACGGCCCGCGGCGCGGAGGCGCCCGCGCGCTCCAGGAAGCGCACGAGCGCGCCGTCGATCCGGTCGTTCAGGGGGACGGTGGACAGGGCGAGCGCCGCCGTCACCGCC
>NZ_JANQCJ010000091.1:0-9982 GCF_024723355.1 Micrococcus sp. HG099
GAGGAGGACCCCGAGGTGGTGGAGCGGCTCGTGGGGCTCGTCCGCGAGCTGGGCGTGGAGACCCTCGCCGAGCTGTGGGCGGACGCCCCGCCCGTGTCCCTCGCCGGCGCCCTCTGGCGGCTCTACGCCCTCCAGGAGGCCACGGCCCGCGACGGCGAGCGCTGGGCCGCCTGGTACCGCGCCGGGCACGCCGCGCACGCGGCCCGCGCGGTGGCCGGGGCCGTGGAGCCGCCCGGGCCCGACGAGCTGCGCCGTCTCACGGACACCATCCTCACGGGCGCGTACCGCTCCGAGATCGACGTCGCCTTCGAGCGCGCGGGCGCCTACGGGCGCGTCGTGGCCCTGGGCCAGGTCGAGCACGCCGCGGCCGCCGAGGCCGCCGACCCCGCCCCCGCCGAGACCGAGCCGGCCGGTGTCCCGGCCGAGGCCGCCGTCGTCCGTCTGACCGGCACCGCGGCCCAGTGCGGCCAGGTGCAGAGCGGCTCCGGGGTGGCCGTGGCCCCGGACCGCGTGCTGACCAACGCGCACGTGGTGCTCGGCGTGGACGCCCCCACGGTGACGGACGCGCAGCGCGGCGTCCACGACGCCCGGATCGTCCACCTGGACACCGCCCGCGACCTCGCGGTGCTCGCCCTCGACGGCGCCGACCTGCCGGTGATGCCGCTGGGCGCGGAGCTGGTCGGCGGGGAGTCGGCGCTCGTGATGGGCCATCCCGACGGCGGCCCGTTCGCCTCGATCCCGGCCACCGTCCAGGCCGTGGGCGAGGTGCCGCTCGGGGACGTCGTGACCGGCGCCGCCAGCATGGTGGACGTCTACACGCTGGCCGCGGACATCCGGCACGGCTACTCCGGCGGCCCCGTGGTGGACGCGGCGGACTCCCTGGCCGGCCTGGTCTTCGCCCGCGCCCCCGGGGCGGACCCCGTGGGCTACGCGCTCAGCGCCGACTCGATCGCCCCCGCCGTGGCCGCCGCCCCGGGCATGAGCGCCACCGTCCCCTCGGGGGACTGCATCCCGGGCGCCTGACGCGCCACGCACCCGACGTGGCCGGGTGGAGGGAGCCTGACGCGCCCACGGGCCGCCTCCGGCGGGGGTCGCCTCCCGGACGCACCCGCCCACGGAACCGGGAACTGGAGTATTGTGGCCGCCGTCACACTCGCATTCCCCAGACCTTCGGAGGTCCTGCATGTCCAGCACCGTCTCCGCGCCCGCCGCGGCGCCGACGCGCACCCGGGAGGAGTTCGCCGGTCGGTGGACGTTCATCCTGGCCGCGATCGGCTCCGCCGTGGGACTCGGCAACATCTGGCGCTTCCCGTACGTGGCCTATGAGAACGGCGGCGGCGCGTTCGTCATCCCGTACCTGATCGCGCTGCTCACCGCGGGCATCCCGCTGCTGTTCTTCGACTACGCGATCGGCCACCGCTTCCGCGGCTCCGCCCCGCTGGCCTTCCGTCGCCTCTCCCGCTGGACCGAGTCCGTCGGCTGGTGGCAGGTGCTGATCTGCGTCGTCATCGCCGTGTACTACGCGGCCATCATCGGCTGGGCCATCATGTACACCTGGTTCTCGGTGGACCAGCGTTGGGGCGCCGACCCCGAGACGTTCATGATGGGCGAGTTCCTGCAGGTCTCCGACGCCCCGAACCCGACCTTCGACGTCGTCTCCGGCGTGTTCTGGCCCATGCTCGCCGTGTGGGTCATCACCCTGCTGATCATGGGCTTCGGCGTGCGCCGCGGCGTCGCCATGGCCTCGATGATCGGCATCCCGCTGCTCGTCGTCATGTTCCTCGTGCTCGTGGGCATCGCCCTCACCCTGCCGGGCGCCACGCAGGGCCTGGACGCCCTGTTCACCCCGAACTGGGCCGCGCTGGCGGACCCGGGCGTGTGGATCGCCGCGTACGGCCAGATCTTCTTCTCGCTGTCCGTGGGCTTCGGCATCATGATCACCTACGCCTCCTACCTGAAGAAGCGCACCAACCTGACCGGCTCCGGCCTGGTCGTGGGCTTCTCCAACTCCGGCTTCGAGATCCTCGCCGGCATCGGCGTGTTCTCCGCCCTGGGCTTCATGGCCCAGGCCTCCGGGGTGTCCGTGGCGGACGTGGCCGGCAGCGGCATCGGCCTCGCGTTCATCGCGTTCCCCACCCTGATCTCGCAGGCCCCCGTGGGCGCCCTGATCGGCGTGCTGTTCTTCGGCTCGCTCGTGGTGGCCGGCTTCACCTCCCTGATCTCGATCCTCGAGGTGGTCATCTCCGCCGTGAAGGACAAGCTCGGCTGGGGCCGCTGGACCGCCACGATCGTCGTGGTCGGCCTGGCCGGCGTCGTCTCGATGGCCCTGTTCTCCACCACCTCGGGCCTGCACATGCTGGACACCATGGACGCCTTCGCCAACAACTTCGGCATCGTGGGCGCCGCCCTCGTGTCCGTGCTGCTGGTCACCGGCGTGCTCGGCTCGGCCCGCCGCGTCACCGCGCACCTGAACGCGGTCTCCTCGTTCAAGCTGGGCCGCGGCTACGTCCTGCTGATCGGCGTGCTCATGCCGATCGTCCTGGCCTACATCTGGCTGTCCTGGATCATGAAGGTCATCTCCGAGGGCTACGGCGGCTACCCGGGCGACTTCCTGGGCATCTACGGCTGGGGCGTGGCCATCGGCTCCGTGGTCCTGGCCGTGGTGCTCTCGCTGATCCCGTGGTCCCGCAAGTCCAACCTCTACGCCGAGGAGATGGAGACCGAGATCCACGGCGACCTCATCCCGCACAACGCGGTGCCCGAGGGCACCACCCCCACGGGCGCCATCCCGCTCGTGCCGGCGGACCACACCCGGAAGGAGCTCTGACCCATGAGCACCGCAGCGATCGTCATGATGTCCCTGGCCATCCTCCTCGTGTGGGGCGGGCTCGCGCTCTCCGCCGTCCACCTGCTCCGCCACCCGGACGACTCCTCGGGCGACCTCGCCCTGGGCGACCGGCTCGCCCCGGCCGCGTGGGAGCGCGAGGACGAGCTCGGCCGCGAGGACGTGCGCCTCGACGCCCGGCGCGGCTGAGTCGATGACCGCGACTCCGTCCGGCGCGGCCCCGTCCCCGGCTTCGGCCGCGGGCGGGGCCGCGCGCGTGGTCTCCGCCTCGCTGCCCGTGGTGGCGGTGGACGGAGCCCTGCCCGCCCCGCCCTACCGGCAGATCACGGACGCGGTGCTGGCCGGCGTCGCCTCGGGTTGCCTGGCCCGCGGTGACCGGTTGCCGCCGGTCCGCGCCCTCGCCTCCGAGCTCGGCGTGGCGCCGGGCACGGTGGCCCGGGCCTACAAGGAGCTCGAGGCGCGGGGGACCATCCTCACCCGCGGCCGGGCGGGCACGTTCGTGGCCGCCTCCGCGGACGCCCGGGCGGACGCCGCCCACCAGGCCGTCCGGCGATGCCTGGACACCCTGCTCGATCGGCTGGGCTACACGGCGGACGAGGCCGTGGAGCTGGTCCGTCGGGACGCGGCCGCCCGCGCCTGACGGGCCCGCCCGCGCCCGGCCCCCTCGCGCGACCGACGCGCCCCCTCACGACGACGCCGCCCCGGCCCGCACACTGCGTGCGGACCGGGGCGGCGTCGTCGTGCCGGCTCAGGCGCCGGGGGCCAGCGTCTCCACGATGCGCTGCATGACCGTGGGGTCGGCCAGCGTGGTGGCGTCGCCCGGATCGCGGCCCTCGGCCACGTCCTTGAGGAGGCGGCGCATGATCTTGCCGGAGCGGGTCTTCGGCAGCTCCGGGACCACGAGGACGCGCTTGGGCTTGGCGATCGGGCCGATGTCCCGGCCCACGTGCTGGCGCAGCTCCTCCTCGACCTCGGCGACGTCGCGGCCGGCCGCGGCGGCCTCCTCGGTGAGCAGCACGAAGGCGACGACGGCCTCGCCCGTGGTCTCGTCGGCGGCGCCTACCACGGCGGACTCGGCGACGGACGGGTGCGCCACCAGGGAGGACTCGATCTCCGTGGTGGACAGGCGGTGCCCGGAGACGTTCATGACGTCGTCCACACGGCCGAGCAGCCAGATGTCCCCGTCCTCGTCGTAGCGGGCGCCGTCGCCGGCGAAGTACATGCCGGGGAAGCGGGACCAGTAGGTCTCCTTGAAGCGCTCCGGGTTGCCCCAGATGCCGCGCAGCATGGACGGCCACGGCTCGCGGGCCACGAGGAAGCCGGCGGAGGTGTCCTTCATGGGCTCGCCGATCTCGTCCACCACCTCGAGCGTCACGCCGGGCACCGGGGTCTGCGCGGAGCCGGGCTTGAGCGTGGTCACGCCGGGCAGCGGGGTGAGCATGTGGGCGCCGGTCTCGGTCTGCCACCAGGTGTCCACGATCGGGCAGCGGCCGCCGCCGATGACCTCGTGGTACCAGCGCCAGGCCTCGGGGTTGATGGCCTCGCCCACGGTGCCGAGCACGCGCAGGCTGGACAGGTCGTACTCGTCCGGGATCTGGCGGCCCCACTTCATGCAGGTGCGGATGGCGGTGGGCGCCGTGTAGAGGATGCTCACGCCGTACTTCTGGACGATCTCCCACCAGCGGCCCTGGTGCGGGGAGTCGGGGGTGCCCTCGTAGATCACCTGGGTGGCGCCGTTGACGAGCGGCGCGTAGGCCACGTAGGAGTGACCGGTGACCCAGCCGACGTCGGCGGTGCACCAGTAGACGTCCGTCTCCGGGTGCAGGTCGAAGGTGTCGTGGTGGGTGGCCGCGGTCTGCACGAGGTAGCCGCCGGTGGTGTGCAGGATGCCCTTGGGCTTCCCGGTGGTGCCGGAGGTGTAGAGGATGTAGAGCGGATGCTCGGCGTCGTGCCAGACCAGCTCGTGCTCGTCGGACTGCGCGGGGACCACGTCGTGCCACCACAGGTCGCGGCCCTCGACGAGGGACACCTCGGCCTCGTTGCGGCGCACCACGAGCACGTGCTGCACGGAGTGGCCGGGCGCGGAGAGCGCCTCGTCCACGGCGGGCTTGAGCATGGAGGGCTTGCCGCGGCGGAAGGAGCCGTCCGCGGTGACCACGAGCTTGGCCTCGGCGTCGTCCACGCGGGAGCGCAGGGCGTCGGCGGAGAAGCCGCCGAACACCACGGAGTGCACCGCCCCGATGCGCGCGCAGGCGAGCATCGTGATGACGGCCTCGGGGATCATCGGCAGGTACACGGCCACGCGGTCGCCCTTGGCCACGCCGAGGGACTCGAACGCGTTGGCGGTGCGGCGGACCTCGGCGGCCAGCTCGGCGTAGGTGTAGGTGCGGGTGTCGCCCGGCTCGCCTTCGAAGTGGACGGCCACGCGGTCCCCGTTGCCGGCCTCCACGTGCCGGTCCAGCGCGTTGTAGGCGGCGTTGGTGGTGCCGCCGACGAACCACTTGGCGAACGGCGCGTCCGACCAGTCGAGCACCTCGGTGAAGTCCTGCTCCCAGTGGAGCACCTCGCGGGCGCGGCGACCCCAGTAGGCCAGGCGGTCCTCGGCGGCCTCCTCGTAGAGGTGGGCGCCGGCCACGGCCTGGGCGGCGAACTCGGCGGGCGGCGGGAACGTGGGGATCTGCTGGTCCATCGACGGGTGTCCTTTCGGGGTGCGGGCGGGCGGTGCCCGCGTCGTGGGTGTGACGTCGAGCACACATGCTTCGGGGCCCAGCATGCCGCGCCCGGGAAGGCGTCACAAATCTTCGGGCGTTGTGTGTCGCATCACGTCGGCGCCGGTGAGGGGCGACGTCGGCCCGGCCCGGGTTCCTAGGATGGGCGGACTCAGCGGCGACGGATCAGAGCGGGAGGACGCGGATGGGCGCGGAGCAGGCGGACACGCCCACGGGGGAGAGCCGGCTGGCGCTGGTGCGCCGGGCCCGGCGGATCGACCGCGAGCTCGCGGCCACGTACCCGTACGCCGTCGCGGAGCTGGACTTCGAGACCCCGTTCGAGCTCCTTGTGGCGACCGTGCTCTCCGCCCAGACCACGGACGTGCGCGTCAACGCGGCCACCCCCGCCCTGTTCGCCCGCTTCCCGGACGCCGCCGCGATGGCCGGGGCCTCCGAGGCGGAGCTGCAGGAGCTGGTGCGCTCCACCGGGTTCTACCGCAACAAGGCGTCCGCGATCCTGCGGCTGTCCCAGGAGCTCGTGGAGCGGCACGGCGGCGAGGTCCCGGACCGCCTCGAGGACCTCGTCGCGCTGCCCGGGGTGGGCCGCAAGACGGCGTTCGTGGTGCTCGGCAACGCCTTCGGGCGGCCCGGGATCACCGTGGACACGCACTTCGGCCGGCTGGCCCGGCGGCTGGGGTTCACGCAGGAGACGGACCCGGTGAAGGTGGAGCACGCCGTGGCGGAGCTGTTCCCCCGCCGGGACTGGACGATGCTCTCCCACCGCCTGATCTTCCACGGCCGGCGGATCTGCCACGCGCGCCGGCCCGCGTGCGGGGCCTGCCCGATCGCCCGGTGGTGCCCCTCCTACGGCGAGGGGGAGACCGACCCGGAGAAGGCGCGGGCGCTGCTGTCCTACGAGCTCAAGCCGGGCCGGGAGGAGCTGCTCGCGCTGATGCGCGCCGGGCTCTCGCGCCGGGAGCTGCGGGCCCGGGGGCACGGCCTGGACGCCTGAGGGGCCGCGCTCAGCGGGCCGGGGCGGGGTCCGATCCGCCGGCCGCGAGGCGCGCGCTCAGCCGGCCGCGAGGCCGGCCAGCACGTCGTCGACCGCGCCACGGGCGTGCACGCCCACGCCCACGAGGGTGGCGGTGGCCGCGCCGCACCAGTCGTCGTAGCCGAGCAGGTGCAGGCCCGGCACGTCCACGGAGGCCGTGGGCACCTCCCGCCGCGTCGCCGGGACGCCGGAGGAGCGGCGCGTCAGGTCGAGGCCGCGCAGGTGGCGCAGGTCGGCGCGGAAGCCCGTGCACCACACCACCGTGTCGAGGGCCCGCTCCGCGCCGCGCACCTCGGCCGCGAGGCGGCTCGAGGCGGCCCAGCCGTGCACCGCGCCGGCGTCGGGATCCCACCGGGCGCCGTCGGGGGTGAAGGCCGAGACCATCGGCACGGCGTGGAGGCCGGCCTCGTCGCGGGCGCGGCGCACCGGCGGGAGCATGACGATGTCCCCGAGATCGCCCACGCGCGCCTCCGAGCGGCCCAGCACCCGGGCCGAGGCGGTCTGGAAGAGGTGCCGGCCGTCCACGTCGTCCGGCATGAACCGCGGCGGACGGCGCGTGGCCCACGTGGTCTCCACGCCGGCCAGCAGCAGGTCCGCGGCGATCTGGGCCCCCGAGTTGCCGCCGCCCACCACCAGCACGCGACGCCCGGCGAAGGGCCCCGGACGCCGGTAGGCCGAGGAGTGCAGCTGCTCGCCGCGGAAGCCGTCCCCGCCGGCCACCGCGGGCAGGAACGGCCGCGTGAAGGAGCCGGTCGCGGAGATCACGGCGCGGGCGGCCACGGGCGGGCCGTCCTCCCGGTGGAGGGTGAACGGATGCGGCGCGTCGGCGTCGTGCTCCACCCGCGTGACGCGGACGCCGTGCCGCACGGGCAGGGCGTAGCGCTGCTCGTAGTCGGCGAGGTAGGCCACCACATGGTCCGCGCCCGGCGTGTCCGGGCCGGGGGACGGCGGCATGCGGCGGCCGGGCAGGGAGGAGTGTTCGGCCGGGGAGAACAGGCGCAGGGAGTCCCAGTGGTACGGCCACGCGCCGCCCGGGCCGGGGGAGGCGTCCAGCAGGACGAACGACGACGGCGGCCCCGGTCGGCGCCCGCGCTCGGCCTCGCGGGCGGCGCGGGCCAGGAAGTAGCCGGCCGCGAGCCCGGACTGGCCGGCCCCGATCACCGCGACGTCCACGGCCGAGGGCGGAGCCGGCGGTGCGGTCCGGGTGGTCATGGCATCGAGGCTACGGCCCCGGGAGGCGCGGCGGGAGGGGTGCCGGGGCGCCGTCGTCGTGGGCGCACCCCGCGCTTGGCGAATCGGGTGAGCTGTCGGAGGTGGCGGGGGCCATGACCTCCGAGGAGTCACCCGAATCCTCACGGATGGGCGGCTGGGCGGGAGGGGTGCCGAGGCGCCGTAGTCGGGCCGGGGATCGGGGCGGGGGATTGGGCCGGGGATCGGGTGGTCGGCTCACCCCAGTCCTATAAACTTGAAATAAAGCGTGAACTGGTCCAGGATGGAGCCATGACCAAGATCGCCATCATTACCGGATCCACCCGCCCCAACCGCCTGAACCGCCAGGTGGCCGACTGGGTGCTGGAGCGCGCCAATGGCCGCGGCGACGCCGCCGAGTACGAGCTCGTGGACATCGCCGACTTCGACCTGCCGCTGGTGGACGAGCCGATGCCCGCCGCCTGGCAGCAGTACGCCAACGAGCACACCAAGGCCTGGTCGGCGAAGATCGCCGAGTTCGACGGCTTCGTGTTCGTGACCCCGGAGTACAACCACTCCCTCGCTCCGGCCCTGGCCAACGCGCTGTCCTACCTGAACGCCGAGTGGGCCAACAAGGCCGCCGGCATCGTGGGTTACGGCTCCGCCATGGGCGTGCGCGCCACCGAGCACCTGCGCGCCATCCTCTCGGAGCTGCAGGTGGCCCACGTCCAGAAGCACGGCATGTTCAGCCTCTTCACCGACTTCAAGGACTTCGCCGAGTTCCAGCCCACCGAGCTGCAGGCCGCCTCGGTGGACCCGATGTTCGATCAGCTTCTGTCCTGGACCGAGGCCATGAAGACGGTCCGCCAGGGCTGATCGCCCGCGCCTGACCCCGCACCCAGCGGTTTCGGGTGAGTTGTCGGAGGTGTTCGAGCCGAACACCTCCGAGAACCCGCCCGAATCTCCACGGCGGGCCCGACCCCGATGCACCGGGGCCGGGCCCGCCGTCGTCGTGAGCGCGGCGAATGGGGTGAGTTGTCGGAGGTGTAAGCGGCCTTGACCCCCGAGAAGTCGCCCGAATCTCGTTCCCCCCGGCAGGCCGTCCCGCCGACCCGCGCCAGGGGTGCCGCTACCGTGGAGCCCATGCCCGATCGCCCCGCCCTCACCCACCCTCAGCCCGGCAGAATGGGGCGAGATGTCGGAGGTGAGGGGCGGAACGACCTCCGAGAAGTCGCCCCGAACGCGCAGGGCGGGGCGGACATGGCTGCGGTCCGGGACCGGCTCGCAGCGCTGGTCGAGCGGCACGGCGTGGCCGCGGACCAGGCCCCGCGCGACGCGCTCACGGAGATCCCCGCGAGTGCGGTCAGCACGTGGGGCTTCGACTGGCCCCGGGCCGAGCGGGCGCGCCCCTCGGCGGTGCTCATCCTCTTCGGCTCCCTCGACGACGTCCCGGCCCACCACGCCGACGACCGCGTCCACCCGGACGTGGACGTGCTGCTCACCCAGCGCGCCGCCACCCTGCGCACGCACGCGGGGCAGATCGCGTTCCCGGGCGGGCGCGTGGACCCCGAGGACGCGGACGTCGTGGCCACCGCCCTGCGCGAGGCCGAGGAGGAGACGGGCCTGGACCCGGACGGCGTCGAGGTCCTCGGCGTGCTGCCGCCCGTGCCCGTGGTGGTCTCCGGGCACGTGGTGCACCCGGTGATCGGCTGGTGGCGGGACCCCAGCCGCGTGGCAGTGGTGGACCAGGCCGAGGCGGCCGCCGTGTTCCGCATGCCCGTGGGCGACCTGGTGGACCCCGCGAACCGGTGCCGCGTGGCCCGGCCCGGCGGCCGCCGCGGCGAGACGCCCGGGTTCCTCGTGAGGGAGCGGCTCGTGTGGGGTTTCACCGCCGCCCTGCTGGACCGGATCCTCACGCTGCTGGACTGGGACACGCCCTGGGACTCGGGCCGCGTGATCGACGCGCACACTCACGCGCCTCTGCGCGGCTGACGAGCCACCGTCCGGCCGACGCCCGGCCGTCCGCCTGACGACTCCTGCACAGGCGCCCGCAGGGGCTCCGCGATCCCCAGGTCCGGGGCTGCTCGGGGTGGGCGCACCCCGGCGGCGCTGGACTGGAGGGGCCGGCGGCCGCGGACCGCGGCGGCCGTCGCCCGTCCCGCAGGAGGTCCGCCATGCGCCCGTTCGTCC
>NZ_JANQCJ010000092.1:0-9637 GCF_024723355.1 Micrococcus sp. HG099
AACAGAATCTCCTCCCTGGTCTGGGGGGCTGGGAGATGTGAAAAAGAGACGGCCCCCGCCCCGCGTGAGGACGGCCCCGCCCCGGACGGGCCGGGCGGGCTGGTCTGCTCCCGCCGCGGCTGCACCGCCGCCGCCGACTGGGCGCTGGAGTGGAACAACCCGCGCGTCCACGCCCCCGAGCGCGTGAAGACGTGGCTCGCGTGCGCTGCGCACCGGGGCTTCCTGGACGACTTCCTGAGCGCCCGCGGCTTCCTGCGCGCGGCCCGCCCCCTCGGACCGGGCACGGCCCGCCCCGGCGGCGCCACCCGACCCGCGACCTCGAAGGAGCCCCCGCGCCCATGACCGCCCCCGCCCCCGCGACCGACCGGCGCGATCCCGGCTCCGCGCGCCCGCCGCGCCTGCGCTTCGACTTCCTGGCCACGCCGCCGTGGATCCTCGGCTTCGTGCTGTGCATCCTGTTCGCGTTCGCGTGCCACTACCTGGCGCAGTGGCAGTGGGAGCGCCGGGTGCAGGTCCAGCACCAGGTCAACCGCGTCCTGGAGAACTACGACGACGCCCCGGTGCCCTTCGCCCAGGCCTCGCGGATGTTCACGGACTTCGACGCCCAGGACGAGTGGACCCCCGTCACGCTCTCCGGCGAGTACCTCGCCGAGGAGACCCTCGTGGTCCGCAACCGCCCCCGCGCCGGCCGCCCCGGCTACGAGGTGCTCGTGCCGTTCCGCACGGACGAGGGGCCCGTCGTCGTCGTGGACCGCGGCTGGCTGCCGGTGGGCAACACCCCCGGCCGCCCGGACGCGGTGCCCGCCCCGCCGGCGGGGCCCGCGGAGGTCGTGGTGCGCGTCAAGCCCGGCGAGCCCGCCCTGGACCGCGACGCCCCCGAGGGCCAGGTGCCCTCGATCGACCTCGCGGAGATCCGCGGACACGTGGGCGGGCCGGTGGCGGACACCGCCTACGGGATCATGGTCGAGGAGGACCCGGCCGTGCAGGACCTCCCGCAGAAGCTGGTGGAGCCGACCCTCGACGAGGGCCCCCACCTCTCCTACGCGATCCAGTGGTACCTCTTCGCCGCCATGGGCTTCGGCGTATGGGGCTACTCGGCGTGGATGCGCGCCCGCAACGACCGCGCCGACGCCGTCGAGGGCGTCCGCGACGACGGCATGCTGACCGCCCGCCGCGCCCCGCGCCCCAAGCCCGTGCGGCGCCGCCGGGACGGCCTCCCCACGGACGAGGAGGCCGAGGACGCGCTCTTCGACTGAGCGGACGGCTCAGGCCAGGGTGATGAGGTCCTTGTAGTCCTCGTTCCACAGGTCCTCGACGCCGTCCGGCAGCAGGACCACGCGCTCGGGGTCGAGTGCCTCGACGGCGCCCTCGTCGTGCGTGACGAGCACGACCGCGCCCTCGTACTGGCGCAGGGCGCCCAGGATCTCCTCGCGCGAGGCGGGGTCCAGGTTGTTGGTGGGCTCGTCGAGCAGCAGCACGTTGGCGCTGGATGCCACGAGGGTGGCCAGGGCCAGGCGGGTCTTCTCGCCGCCGGAGAGGACGCGGGCGGGCTTGTCCACGTCGTCGCCCTGGAAGAGGAACGAGCCGAGGAGCGTGCGCGCCTGGGTGTCGCCCAGCTGCGGGGCGGCGTGGCGCATGTTGTCCAGCACGGAGGCGTCCTGGTCCAGCGTGTCGTGCTCCTGGGCGAAGTAGCCCAGCTTGAGGCCGTGCCCCTCCTGGACCTCGCCCGTGTCCGGGGCCTCCTCCCCCGCCAGCATGCGCAGCAGGGTGGTCTTGCCGGCGCCGTTGTAGCCGAGGATCACCACGCGGGAGCCGCGGTCGATCGCCAGGTCCACGCCGGTGAAGATCTCGAGGGAGCCGTAGGACTTGGAGAGGTTCTCCGCGCGCAGGGGCGTCTTGCCGGAGGCCTGGGGGGTGGGGAACCGGATGGCGGCCACGCGGTCCGCGGCGCGCTCGCCCTCGACGCCGCGCATCAGCCGCTCGGCGCGCTTGATCATGTTCTGCGCGGCGGTGGCCTTGGTGGCCTTGGCGCGCATCTTCTCGGCCTGGGCCATCAGGGCCGAGGCCTTCTTCTCGGCGTTGGCGAACTCGCGACGGCGGCGCGCCTCGTCCTGCTGGCGCTGGGCGAGGTAGTTCTTCCACGTCATGTTGTAGACGTCCATGGTCTGCCGGTTGGCGTCCAGATAGAGGACCTTGTTGACGGTCATCTCCATGAGCTCCACGTCGTGGGAGATCATCAGCAGGCCGCCCGGATAGGTCTTGAGGTAGTCGCGCAGCCACACGATGGAGTCGTGGTCCAGGTGGTTGGTGGGCTCGTCCAGCAACATGATGTCCGCGTCGGAGAAGAGGATGCGGGCGAGCTCCACGCGGCGGCGCTGGCCGCCGGAGAGGGTGTGCAGCGGCTGGTCGAGCACGCGGTCCGGCAGGCCCAGGTTGGAGGTGATCCGGGCGGCCTCGGACTCGGCCGCGTAGCCGCCGCGGGCCTCGAACTCCGCCTCGAGCCGGGAGTAGCGGTCCATCGCGCGCTGGCGCTCGACGTCGTCGACGGCGGCCATGCCGGCCTCGGCCTCGCGCATGCGGCGGATGGTGTGGTCCAGGTCCCGCGCGGAGAGGATGCGGTCCCGGCCGGACTGGTCCATGTCCTCGACCTTGGGGTCCTGGGGCAGGTAGCCGATCCGGCCCGTGCGCGTCACGGAGCCGGCCGTGGGCTGGCCGCCGCCGGCGAGGATCTTGGTAAGCGTCGTCTTGCCGGCGCCGTTGCGGCCCACGAGCCCGACCTTGTCCCCCTTGTCCACGCGGAAGTTCACCTCGTCCATGAGGAGGCGGGCGCCCACGCGCAGTTCGACATCGGTGACGGTCAGCATGAGGGTGGCAGGCTCCTGGGGTCAGGGTGAGGGGGCGGGGTGGCTCGGCGGCGGTTCCGCGCGGCGGGCGAGCGGCGGCGCAGGCGGGGCGCGGCACATCGCCGGGCCAGTCTAGTGCGTCTACACTCTGGCCCCATGAGCTTCAACGACAACGTGCAGATCGACGCCGGCCGCGCGCGCTCGGGCGGGGGCGGGATGGGCGGCCGCGGGCTGGCCATCGGCGGCGGCGGCGGCCTGCTCGCGTTGCTGCTCGCGATCTTCGCCCCCGGCCTGGCCGAGCAGCTCGGCATCGACACCGGCGGCTCCACCGGCCAGAGCCAGTACCAGCAGCAGGGCGCCGGCGGCACCCAGCCCGTGTCGGACGAGGAGTGCTCCACGGGCGCGGACGCCAACCGCAACACCGACTGCCGCGTGATCGCCGCCACCGAGGCGGCGGACCAGTTCTGGGGCGAGTACATGTCCCAGTTCTCGGACGTGGACTGGCGCCAGCCTCAGCTCACCCTCTTCGCCGGCAGCGTGAGCACCGGCTGCGGCAGCGCGTCCTCGGCCATGGGCCCGTTCTACTGCCCGGCGGACGAGTCCATGTACTTCGACACCTCGTTCTTCGAGACCCTGCAGTCCGACTTCGGCGCGGAGGGCGGCCCGCTGGCGGAGCAGTACATCGTGGCCCACGAGTACGGGCACCACGTCCAGCACGTCACCGGCTACCTGCAGTACTCCCGGGACGGCAGCACCGGCCCTGAGTCGGGCGCCGTGCGCGCCGAGCTCCAGGCCGACTGCCTCGCGGGCATGTGGGCCGGCGCCGCGACCACCACCGTGGACCCCGAGTCCGGCGAGCCCTACCTGCAGCCGATCTCCCGCGAGCAGCTGCGCCAGGCGATCGACGCCGCGGCCGCCGTGGGCGACGACCGCATCCAGGAGATGTCCACCGGCCGCGTGAACCCGGAGGCCTTCACCCACGGCTCCTCCGAGCAGCGCATGGCGTGGTTCCTGCGCGGCTACGAGACCTCCCAGCAGGAGCCGGACTTCCGCCAGTGCGACACCTTCCGCGCATCCTCGCTGGACATCTGAGCCGCTGACGCCGGGCCCCGGCGACCGCCGCGCCCGCTCCCCCTGCCCCACCCACGACGCCGGCCCGCCGCCTTCCAAGCGAAGGCGACGGGCCGGCGTCGTGCACGGGTGCGGATCAGATGTTGAAGCCCAGGGCCCGCATCTGGTCGCGGCCGTCCTCGGTGATCCGCTCGGGACCCCACGGCGGCATCCAGACCCAGTTCAGGCGCCACTCGTCCACCATGGTGCCGATGGCGCGCGAGACCTGGTCCTCGATCTCGTCGGTCAGCGGGCACGCAGCGGTGGTGAGGGTCATGTCCACGAGCAGCGCGCCGTCCTCGGCGTAGTGCAGCCCGTAGAGCAGGCCCAGGTCCACGACGTTGACGCCGAGCTCCGGGTCGATCACGTCCTTGAGGGCCTCACGGACGTCCTCCGTGGGCACCTGGTTCGCGGTCTCGGTCATCTCAGACCCCCGCCGCGGCCTTCTCGAAGCGGGCGTAGCCCTCGGCCTCGAGCTGCGCGGCGAGCTCCGGGCCGCCGGACTCGGCCACGCGGCCGTCCACGAGCACGTGCACGTGGTCCGGCTTGATGTAGTTGAGGATGCGCGTGTAGTGGGTGATGAGCAGGGTGCCCATCTCGTTCTGCTCGGCGGCGCGGTTCACGCCCTCGGAGACGATGCGCAGCGCGTCCACGTCGAGGCCGGAGTCGGTCTCGTCGAGGATGGCGAACTTCGGCTTGAACAGCTCGAGCTGGAGGATCTCGGCGCGCTTCTTCTCGCCGCCGGAGAAGCCCTCGTTGACGTTGCGGTTCATGAACGCCGGGTCGATCTGCAGGGCCTCGAAGGCGCCCTTGACGTCCTTGGTCCAGGTGCGCAGCGAGGGGGCCTCACCGTCGAGGGCGGTCTTGGCGGTGCGCAGGAAGTTGGTCATGGTGACGCCCGGGATCTCCACGGGGTACTGCATCGCCAGGAACAGGCCGGCCTGGGCGCGCTCGTCGACGCCCATCTCCAGCACGTCCTCGCCGTCGAGGGTGATGGAGCCGGAGGTGACCTCGTAGCGCGGGTGGCCGGCGATGGTGGAGGCCAGCGTGGACTTGCCGGAGCCGTTGGGGCCCATGATGGCGTGGGTCTGGCCGGTCTCGATGGTCAGGGAGAGGCCCTTGAGGATCTCCTTGGGGCCGTTCTCGGTCTCGATCTGCACGTGCAGGTCGGTGATCTGCAGGGTTGCCATGGGTGGTTCTCCTAGTGAGGAAGCGTGGTGGGGTTCTTCGGCGGCGGTCAGAGCGCGGCGATGCGCAGCTCGTCCTCCATGACGGCGGTGAGCTCGTCTTCGACGTCGCGGACGCCGATCTTCTGGATGATCTCGTTGAGGAAGCCGCGCACGATCAGGCGGCGGGCCTCGGTCTCCGAGATGCCGCGGGCCATCAGGTAGAACAGCTGGGTCTCGTCGAAGCGGCCCGTCGCCGAGGCGTGGCCCGCCCCCTCGATCACGCCGGTCTCGATCTCCAGGTTCGGCACCGAGTCGGCGCGCGCCCCGTCGGAGAGCAGCAGGTTCTGGTTCTTCTCGTACGTGTCCGTGCCCTCGGCCTCCTTGCGGATGAGCACGTCGCCCACCCACACGGTGCGGGCGTCGGTGCCCTGCAGGGCGCCCTTGTAGAGCACGTTCGAGACGCAGCGCGGCTGGTTGTGGTCCACGAACAGCCGGTTCTCCAGGTGCTGGCCGGCGTCGGCGAAGTACAGGCCGTACATCTCGGCTTCGCCGCGCTCGGCGGCGAACCGCGAGGTCGGGGTCAGGCGCACCACGGAGCCGCCGTGCGAGACGGCGACGTGCTTGAAGCGCGCGTTCGTGGCCACGGAGGCCTGCTGGGCGGACACGTGCACGGCGTCGTCCTCCCATGCCTGCAGCGAGACCACGTTGAGGCGGGCGTCGCGGCGCACGTCGAACTCGACGTTCTGGGCCAGCACGGCGGTGCCGCGGTGGGCGAGCACGACGTCGGCCTGGGCGTTCTCCTCGACGATCACGGTCAGGTGCATCGCGGCGGGCTCGGCGGAGGAGCCGACGACGTCGATGCGCACCGGCTCGGCGACCTCGCCGGAGACGGTGACCACGGTGGCCTGCGCGACGGAGTTCCAGGCGGCCGCGGACACGCGGTCGTCCGGGGTGAGGACCGAGCCGACGCGGGCGTCGTCCCGGGCCACGGTCTCCACGCGCACGCCGGCCTGCTCGGCCACGGTCACGGACGGGGCGGCGCCGGTGAGGCGGGCGTCGTCGCCCTCGGGCAGGTGCAGCCCGCCGAGGCGCTTGAGCGGGGTGAAACGCCAGTCCTCCTCGCGCCCGGTGAGCACGGGGAAGTCGGCCAGCTCGTAGGAGCTGACGCGGTCGGCGCGGGACCCGGCGGCGTTGCGCTCGGGCGCGCCGGCGCGCGGGGCCGACGTCTGGGCCACGGTGAGCTTCTCGCCCTCCTCGCCCATGCCGGGGATCATGCTGCCCTGGGTGTTCTCCACGGTGTCGGTCATGTCAGCCCACCGATCCTTCCATCTGCAGTTCGATCAGCTTGTTGAGCTCGAGGGCGTACTCCATGGGCAGCTCGCGCGCGATCGGCTCGATGAAGCCGCGCACGATCATGGCCATGGCCTCGTCCTCGGAGAGGCCGCGGCTCATCAGATAGAAGAGCTGCTCCTCGGACACCTTGGAGACGGTGGCCTCGTGGCCGAGGGTCACGTCGTCCTCGCGGATGTCGATGTAGGGGTACGTGTCCGAGCGGGACACGGTGTCCACCAGCAGGGCGTCGCAGACCACGGAGTTGGCCGAGTTCTTGGCGCCCTCGGTCACCTGCACGAGGCCGCGGTAGGCGGCGCGGCCGCCGTTGCGGGCCACGGACTTGGACACGATGGAGCTCGAGGTGTTCGGCGCCATGTGGACCATCTTGGAGCCGGTGTCCTGGTGCTGGTCCTTGCCGGCGAACGCCACGGAGAGGGTCTCGCCGGTGGCGTGCTCGCCGGTGAGGTACACGGCGGGGTACTTCATGGTCACCTTGGAGCCGATGTTGCCGTCGACCCATTCCATGGTGCCGCCGGACTCGACGACGGCGCGCTTGGTCACGAGGTTGTACACGTTCGTGGACCAGTTCTGGATGGTGGTGTAGCGCACACGGGCGTTCTTCTTCACCACGATCTCCACGACCGCCGAGTGCAGCGAGTCGGAGTTGTAGATCGGGGCGGTGCAGCCCTCGATGTAGTGGACGTAGGAGTCCTCGTCCGCGATGATCAGCGTCCGCTCGAACTGGCCCATGTTCTCCGTGTTGATGCGGAAGTAGGCCTGGAGCGGGATCTCCACGTGCACGCCCTTGGGCACGTACACAAAGGAGCCGCCGGACCACACGGCCGTGTTCAGGGAGGCGAACTTGTTGTCGCCCACCGGGATCACGGTGCCGAAGTACTCCTCGAAGATCTCGGGGTGCTCCTTGAGGGCGGTGTCCGTGTCCAGGAACACGACGCCCTGCTCCTCCAGGTCCTCGCGGATCTGGTGGTACACGACCTCGGACTCGTACTGGGCGGCGACGCCGGCCACGAGGCGCTCGCGCTCGGCCTCGGGGATGCCGAGGCGCTCGTAGGTGTTGCGGATGTCCTCGGGCAGGTCCTCCCAGGTCTTGGCCTGGCCCTCGGTGGAGCGCACGAAGTACTTGATGTTGTCGAAGTCGATCCCGGACAGGTCCGGGCCCCACGCGGGCATCGGCTTGCGCTCGAAGTACTTGAGCGCCTTCAGGCGCAGGTTCCGCATCCACTCCGGCTCGTCCTTCTTGCCGGAGATGTCGCGGACGACGTCCTCGTTGAGGCCGCGGACGGCCTTCTCGCCCGCCGCGTCGGAGTCGGCCCAGCCGTACTGGTAGGCGCCGATGGCGTTCAGCTCGGGGTTCTTGTCGAGGATCTCCTGGATCACGCCGGGGTCGGCGTTCTCCACGGGGTCCCGCTGGACGATCTGGTCGGTCATCTCAGCCTCTCTCGTTGTCACTGCGGTCGATGTCGGTCTGGGTGGTCTCGGGGAGCCGGGGCGGGGCCCGCGCGGCTCAGTCTCGGCCCAGCGGCACGTGCGTGGTGCACACGTGGGCGCCGGCGGCGAGGGTGGACAGGCGCCGCACGTCCACCTGCAGCAGGCGGGCGAACAGCTCGGTCTCCTCTTCACAGAACTGCGGATGGCGCGCCGGGATTCCCTGGAAGGGGCAGTGGCCCTGGCACACCTGGTCGGCGCGCAGGGTGGGCGCCAGGCCCGCGCCGAAGTGGCGCAGCGTCCCGGCGAAGCCGGCGTCGTCCAGCACCGAGGCCAGGATCCGGGTGCGCTCCTGGAGCTCGGTGTCCCGGCCGTCGACGGCGGCGGCGAACCGCTCCTCCACGTCACGGAACGCGCGGCGGGCGGTGCGGCGGACCTCCTCGTCCCCGCCGAGCTCCTCGAGCCGGGCCAGGGAGTCCAGGGCCACGGCGAGGTGGTCCTTGGGCAGGTGCTCCTGGGCGTGGGAGGTCACGACGTAGCGGCGGGAGGGCCGGCCGGCCCCGCGCGCCGAGGTGACCCGCTTGACCTCCACGAGGGCGTCCTCCTCGAGGGCGTCCAGGTGACGGCGGACGGCCGCGGCCGTCAGCTCCAGCTCCCGGCCGATCTCCGCCGCGCTCACCGGTCCCCGGGTGAGGACCAGCTGGAGGACGCGCTCGCGCGTGCCCTCGGCGGGCGCCGGGGCCGCACGATGCGAAGGCTGGTCGGAATACACCACGCCATGATGACCTATTGATCTGGAACCGTTCAAGTGAGGCACGCCTGTCCTGGCGTGGGCCCCGGCGTGGCCTCCGTCACCCCGGCCGGGGGCGCCGTCGTCGGCCCGTCCGCGCGCGGGGCCCGGGCCTAGACTGGGACGGTGCCCCGACCTGTCCTGACCCCGGATCCCGCGCCGCGCGACGAGCCCGTCCTGCGCCTGCGCGACGTCCACCGGAGCCTCGGCCGCGGCCGCGCGCGCACCCCCGTCCTGCGCGGCGTGGACCTCACCGCCCGCGCCGGCGCCGTCACCGTGCTGCTCGGCCCCAACGGCGCCGGCAAGTCCACCACCCTCGGCCTCTGCCACGGCATGGACCGCCCCGACGCCGGCGCCGTCCGGGTGTTCGGGGCGGACCCCTGGCGCGCGCCCGCGGACCTGCGCGCCCGCATCGGCGTGATGTGGCAGGAGGGCGGCCTGCCGCCCTCGGTGCCCGCCCGCCGGTTCGTGGGCCACGTGGCCTCCCTCTACCGGGACCCGCTGCCCGTGGAGCCGCTGCTCGAGCGCCTGCTGATCGCCGACGTCGCCGGCCGGCCCCTGCGCCGGCTCTCCGGCGGCCAGCGCCAGCGGGTCGCCCTCGCCGCGGCCCTCGTGGGCCGCCCGGACATGCTGTTCCTGGACGAGCCCACCGCGGGCCTGGACCCCGAGACCCGCCCCGTGGTGCACGAGGTGGTCCGAGAGCAGACGGCGCGCGGCGCCGCCGTCCTCCTGACCACCCACCTGCTCGACGACGCCGAGCGGCTCGCAGACGACGTCGCCATCCTGCGCGCCGGCCGCGTGGTCCGCGCCGGCTCGCTCGCCGACCTGACCCGCGTGGCCGAGGGCGACGTGGTGGACGTGGACTTCGGCGACGCCGCCCCCGAGGCCGTGCGCGCCTGGGCGGACGCCCTCCCCGAGCCGCTGCGGGCCGCCGGCCTCGCCGAGCC
>NZ_JANQCJ010000093.1:0-9560 GCF_024723355.1 Micrococcus sp. HG099
GTGTCGGGCGGCGGCCTCGCCGGCCGCGCGGGCCAGCGTGCGCCGGTAGGACTCGGGCGCGTAGGCGGAGCGGGCGTACATCTGCTCGTAGCCGGCCAGCAGGTCCGGGTGCTCCTGCCGGATCCAGCGCAGGTACCACTCCTTCGCGCCGGGGCGCAGGTGGAGGGCGCCGGGCATCACGCGGGCCGCCCCCGCCGCGGCGAGGGCGCGCATGAGCGCGTCCAGGTCGCGGTCCCCGTCCGTGAGCCAGGGCAGCAGTGGCATGGCCATCACGGTGACGTCCGCCCCCGCGGCGGCCAGGCGCTCGATCAGGCGCAGGCGCGCGGCCGGGGACGGGGTGCCGGGCTCCACGGCGGCGGCGACCGCCGGGTCGAGCATCGCCAGGGACAGGGACACCTGCACGGGGACGCTGCGCGAGGCGGCCTGCAGCAGCGGCACGTCCCGCGCCAGCAGCGTGCCCTTGGTGAGCACGGAGAACGGGGTGCCGGCGTCCGCGAGCGCCTCGATGATCCCCGGCATGAGGCCGTACCGGCCCTCGGCCCGCTGGTACGGGTCCGTGTTGGTCCCCAGGGCCACGGCCTCGCGGCCCCACGTGGGCCGGGCCAGCTCGGCGCGGAGCACCTGGGCCACGTTGACCTTCACCACGATCTGCCGGTCGAAGTCCTCGCCCGCGTCCAGGTCGAGGAAGGAGTGGGTGCTGCGCGCGTAGCAGTAGCGGCACGCGTGCGTGCAGCCGCGGTACGGGTTGACGGTCCAGCGGAACGGCATGGCCGAGGCGGCGGGGACGGCGTTGAGCGCGGTCTTGGCCAGCACCTCGTGGAACGTCACGCCGGCGAACTCGGGCGTGGTGACGCTCCGCTGCAGGTCCGAGAGCGGCAGCAGGGCGGCGGAGCCGGCCGGTGTGCCGGCCGCCTCCCGCTGGGCTCCGCTCTCGGACCGCAGGGTCTGCGCTTCCCATCGCATGCCCAGCAGTAGAACACATGTTCGAGTAAGTCCGCAAACGTGTTCGATGTCGGGCGTGGCTCGGCCCGCCCCGCCCGCTACCGTGGTCGCCATGACGACCCCCGCCTCCGCGTCCGCCGTCCGCGTGCTGCTCACCGGCTTCGAGCCGTTCGGCGGGGACGGGCACAATCCCTCGATCGTCGCCGCCCGCGACGCCGTGGCGCTCCTGGCGGAGCGGGGGGTGGCCGCCGAGGCCGTGGAGCTGCCGTGCGTGTTCGCCGCCGCCGGCCCCGCGCTGGCCGCCGCCCTCGAGCGGACCCGGCCCGAGGCGGCGGTCGCCGTCGGGCTGGCCGGCGGGACGGGTGCCGTCCGGGTGGAGCGGATCGCCGTGAACCTGCAGGACGCCCGCATCCCGGACAACGCGGGGGACCAGCCCGTGGACCGCCCGGTGCGCGCCGAGGGCCCCGCCGCCCACTTCGCCACCCTGCCGGTCAAACGCGCCGTCGAGGCGGTGCGGGCGGCCGGCGTCCCGGCCGAGCCGTCGCTCTCTGCCGGCGCGTTCGTGTGCAACCACGTGATGTACGCGCTGCTGGACGCCCCGGGGACGGCGCGCGCCGCCGGCTTCGTGCACGTGCCGTGGGACCTCGCGCATCGCCCGCGGCCGGACGCCCCGGCCCTGCCGGCCGCGGACCTCGCCCGCGCGGTCGCGGAGGTCGCGCTCGTGGCCCTCGAGGGCGGCGCCGACCTCGACCTGCCCGGCGGCACCCTCCACTGAGGCCCCCTGTGGCGCCCGCCTCAGCGGCGCCGTCGGGGTCCGCGGCGCACGGGCCGCTCGACGTACCCGCCCAGGGCCAGCCCGGCGCCGCGCTCGAACGGGTTGCGGGAGGCCGGGTCCCCGGTCCGCCAGGTCGACCACGCCGCCGCCGCGGCGTACGCCGGCAGGAACGGCAGCCCCAGCATCCCGGCGTACTGGGCGGCGTGCCCGGCCTCGTGCCGCCACAGGTCCTCGGTCATCCGCAGTCCGGGCCGGGTGAACACCACGTCGCCCACGGTGAAGGCCGCGCCGCCGGGGAAGGAGTGCCGCCAGCCCCGGGCTTCGATCAGCCCGTGCGGACCGGGCCGCAGCGCGCAGCCGCTGACGACGGCGCCCACCAGCCCCAGCGGCGTGGACAGGTTGACGAGGTTCCACAGGCCCCGGGCGCGGGTGCGCCGGCGCAGGGGCGGGGGCCCGGCGCCCACGCCGGCGGGGGAGTCCGGGGCGGTCATGCGCCTCAGCCTAGGCCTGACGCGTCCGGCGCGGACACTAGACTGGCGGGCGTCCCACCGTCCCCCATGCGAAGGTCGTTGCCCCGATGACACCCAGCCCCGAGACCGGCGCGGAGCCCACGGCGCCCGCGGCGGAGATCTCCCCCGTGGACGCGGCGGCGGTGGACGCCGCCGTGCAGGCCGCGCTCGCCGCGTTCGACGCCGCGGCCGACCTGGACGAGCTCAAGGCCGCCCGCCTGGCCCACACCGGCGACCGCGCCCCCCTGACCCTCGCGAACAAGGGGATCGGCGCCCTGCCCAAGGAGCGCAAGGCCGAGGCCGGCAAGCTCATGGGCGGCGCCCGCGGCCGCCTGAACAAGGCCCTGGCCGCCCGCACTGAGGTGCTCGAGGCCGAGCAGGCCGAGCGCATCCTGCGCGAGGAGACCGTGGACGTCACCGCGGCCGTCCGTCGCCGCCGCGTGGGCGCCCGCCACCCGCTGTCCCTGACGATGGACCGCGTGTCCGAGATCTTCGTGGGGATGGGCTGGGAGATCGCGGAGGGCCCCGAGCTCGAGTCCGAGTGGTTCAACTTCGACTCCCTGAACTTCGCCCCGGACCACCCGGCCCGCGAGATGCAGGACACCTTCTTCGTGGAGCCCTCCGAGGCCCACCTGCTGCTGCGCACCCACACCTCCCCGGTGCAGATGCGCTCCCTGCTCGAGCGCGGCGCGCCCACCTACGTGCTCTGCCCGGGCCGCACCTTCCGCACGGACGAGCTGGACGCCACCCACACCCCGGTGTTCCACCAGTTCGAGGGCCTGGCCGTGGACCGCGGGCTGACCATGGCCCACCTGCGCGGCACCCTCGAGTACTTCGCCCGGCAGATGTTCGGCGAGGAGGCGGCCATCCGCCTGCGCCCGAACTTCTTCCCCTTCACGGAGCCCAGCGCCGAGCTGGACATCTGGCACCCGGGCGCCAAGGGCGGGCCCCGCTGGATCGAGTGGGGCGGCTGCGGCATGGTCCACCCGAACGTGCTGCGCGCCGCCGGCCTGGACCCGGAGGAGTTCTCCGGCTTCGCGTTCGGCATGGGCGTGGAGCGCACGCTCATGTTCCGCAACGAGGTCCCGGACATGCGGGACATGATCGAGGGCGACGTCCGCTTCTCCCAGCACTTCGGAATGGAGGTCTGATCCATGCGCATCCCCCTGGACTGGCTGCGGGAGTTCGTGCCCGTGCCCGCCGAGCATCGCGCCGAGGACGTCATGGCGGACCTCGTCCGCGTGGGCCTCGAGGAGGAGGACGTCCACCGTCCCTCCGACGAGCTGCGCGGCCCGATCGTCGTCGGGCAGGTGCTCTCCAAGGAGCCCGAGCCCCAGAAGAACGGCAAGATCATCAACTGGTGCACGGTCCGCGTGGTGCCCGAGGGCGCCGAGCAGACGCTCACCGGCGAGGGCATCGACCCGAGCGGCGTGCAGGGCGTGGTCTGCGGCGCCCACAACTTCGAGGTCGGGGACAAGGTCGTCGTGACCCTGCCCGGCGCCGTGCTGCCCGGGGACTTCCGGATCAGCCCGCGCAAGACCTACGGCCACGTCTCGGCCGGCATGATCGCCTCGGTGCGCGAGCTGGGCATCGGCGACGACCATGACGGGATCCTCGTGCTCTCCACCCTCGGCCTGGACCCCGAGCCCGGCACGGACGCCCTCGAGGTGCTGGACCTGCAGGGCGAGGCCGCCGAGATCAACGTGACCCCGGACCGCGGCTACGCGTTCTCGATGCGCGGCGTGGCCCGCGAGTACGCCCACGCCACGGGCGTGCCGTTCACGGACCCGGCCGCGGCGCTCACCCCGCCCGCCGCGGACGACGCCGGCCACCCGGTCCGGATCGCCGACGACGCCCCGATCTACGGCGCCCCCGGCGCCACGCGCTTCGTGGCGCGCACGGTCTCCGGCGTGGACGCCTCGCGTCCGACGCCGCCGTGGATGACGGCGCGCCTGCGCCTGGCCGGCATCCGCTCCATCTCCCTGCCCGTGGACATCTCCAACTACGTGATGTGGGAGCTCGGCCAGCCGCTGCACTTCTACGACGCGCAGAAGCTCGCGGGCGAGATCGTGGTCCGCCGGGCCCGGGCGGGGGAGACCCTGCGCACCCTGGACGACAAGGAGCGCACGCTCGACCCCGAGGACCTGCTCATCACCGACGACTCCGGGCCCATCGGCCTCGCCGGCGTCATGGGCGGGCTGGTCACCGAGGTCACGGACGCGACCACCACGATCGTCATCGAGTCGGCGAACTTCGACCCCATCTCGATCGCCCGCACCCGCCGTCGCCACCGCCTGCCCTCCGAGGCCTCGAAGCGCAACGAGCGCGGCGTGGACTGGGAGATCGCGGACGAGGCGGCCGAGCGGGCCGTGCAGCTGCTCGTGGAGCTGGCCGGCGGCACCGCCGAGCCCGGCGTCACGGACGTCGGCACGCGCCCCGAGCCGGCCGTCGTCGAGATGGCCGCGGACTTCCCCACGGCCCTGGTGGGCGTGGAGTACACCGCGGACGAGGTCGCCGAGACCCTGCGCGCCCTGGGCGCGCAGGTGGAGGCCGCCGAGGCCGCCGACGGCGCCGCCCCCCGCCTGCGCGTGACCGCGCCCTCGTGGCGCACCGACCTGCGGGTCCCCGAGGACCTCGTGGAGGAGGTCGCGCGCCTGCGCGGCTACGACGCGATCCCGTCCGTGGTGCCGGTGGCCCCGCCCGGGCGCGGCTTCACCCGACGCCAGGCGCAACGCCGCCGCGTGTCCGCCGCGCTCGCGGCCGCCGGGCACACCGAGGTGCTCGCCTACCCGTTCGTCTCCGCGGAGCAGAACCGCCGCTTCGGCGTGGACTCCGAGGAGCAGGGCGAGGCGCTGGAGATGGTGGCCCTGGCCAACCCGATCTCCTCGCAGTACCGGTACATGCGCCTGTCCCTGCTGCCCGGGCTCGTGGAGACCGCGCGCCGCAACCTGGGCCGCGGATTCCGGGACCTCGCCCTGTACGAGGCGGGCCTCGTGTTCCTGCCCGGCACGCAGCTGGGCTCCGCGTCCATCCCGCCGCGCGCCGCGCACCCGGCCCCGGAGGTCCTCGCCGACCTCGAGGCCGGGATCCCGGCCCAGCCGTGGCGCGTGGCCGGCCTGTACGCCGGCCACGACTCGGCGCCCGGCCCGGACCACGCCCCCCGCCCCGTGGACTGGCAGGACGCCGTCTCCGCCGCCCTCGCCGTCGCCGACGTGCTCGGCGTCGAGCTGGCGGTCCGCCAGGGCCGCCACCACGCGTTCCATCCGGGCCGCGTGGCCGAGCTCGTCGTCCTCGGCGAGCGCGGGGACCAGGTGGTCGGCGTCGCCGGCGAGCTGCACCCGCAGTGGCTCGAGGCCGAGGACCTGCCCGCGCGCACCAGCGTGTGGGAGCTGGACCTCGACGCGCTGTGCGCCGCGGCCCCGCCGGCCGTGGTGGCCGTGCCGCTGTCCACGTACCCGATGAGCACCCAGGACGTGGCGCTCGTGGTGGAGGAGGCGGTCGTCGCCGGCGACGTGCGCGCGAGCCTCGCCGAGGGCGCGGGCGAGCTGCTGGAGTCCGTCGAGCTGTTCGACGTCTACCGCGGCCCCGGCGTCCCCGAGGGGAGCAAGTCGCTCGCGTTCTCGCTGCGCTTCCGCGCCCCGGACCGCACCCTCACCGCGGAGGAAGCCTCGGAGGCCCGGGCCGCGGCGACGGCGCTCGCCGCCCAGCGGCACGGGGCGGTCCAGCGCTGACCCCGCACCCCGCCGTCCGCGCCGGGATCCCCGGCGCGTGGGGCCTGACGTCGGCCGTCCCCGCTGAGGCGGGGGCGGCCGACGCCGCATCCGGGGCCGTCCTCGGAGAGGTTGCGGCGGCGCTCGGCCGGCTCTGGGACGAGCCGGTCGGCCCCCTCGCGCTGGAGCGCCGCTGTCCGGGGTGCGCCGGCACGGACCACGGGGCCCCGCGGCTGCGTGGGCTGCCGGCCGGCCGGCGCGCGCTCGTCTCGTTCTCCCGCGTCACGGATCCGCGCACCGGCGTCCGGCTGCGGGTCGGCGCCTGGTGGACGCCGGGCGGCGACGGTGACGGCGCCGAGGACGCTGCGGGGCCCGACGACGGTCCCGCCGCCGCGCCGGGCCTCGGCCTCGACGTGGAGCGGGTGGACGCGCCCGCGTTCGCCGATCCTGACGCGCTCGGCGAGGTCGGCTTCTCGACGGCGGAGCGCGCGTGGGCGGCCGCGCGGCCGCGGTCCGAGCGGCCCGCGGCGCGGGCCCGGCTCTGGACGCGCAAGGAGGCGCTCGTGAAGGCGGCCGGCACCGGCTTCACGGGGGACCCGGCCGACGTCGCCGCGCTGCACCCGCCGCCCGGCGTCGTGCTCCTCGACGTGGCCGCCGGGCTGCCGGACGGGATCGTCGGCTCCGTCGCCCTGCGCCGCGCCTGAGGGCCGCGCCGCCGCTCCGGTCCCCGCCGGCCGGCCTCTCCTCAGCCGGGGAAGGGCGGCAGCTCGGGCCGCCGGGTCCACGCCTCGAAGAGCTCGTCGACCTGCTCGGGCGTGACCTGGGCTCGCGGGGCCCACGCGTGGACGTGGGCGCGCAGGCCGGCGGTGTCCACGGTGCCGAAGCGGTGCTCGTCCACCCACGCGCGCAGCATCGAGCCGAAGACCTCCCGGCCGAGCAGCACGCGCAGCGCCTCCACGGTGAGGGCGCCGCGCTTGTAGACCCAGTCGTCGAACATCTCGGCGGCGCCGGGCTCGGTGAGCACGTGCTCCACGGGGTCCTCAGCCAGCCGCTGCCAGGCCCGTCGCGCCATGGAGGCGATGCTCGAGCGCCCGGACGCCTCCGCCCAGAGCCACTCGGACCAGCAGGCGAAGCCCTCGTGCAGCCACAGGTCCGCCCAGCGGCCCAGGGTCACGGCGTTGCCGAACCACTGGTGGGCCATCTCGTGGGCGATCAGCCGCTCGGACTCCCACGAGCCGTCCAGGTGGTTGGTGCCGAACAGGGACATGCCGGCCGCCTCGAGCGGGATCTCCAGGACGTCGTCCGCCACCACGGCGGTGTACTCCTCGAACGGGTAGGGGCCGTAGGCGGCGGTGAAGGCCGCCATCATGGCCGGCTGGGCGGCGAGGGCCGCGCGTGCCCGCTGCTCGGTGCGCGTCGAGGCCACGAGCCGCAGCGGCGGCAGGCCCTCGGCTGGCGCGGCGGCGTCCACGAGCCGGTAGCGCCCGATCTGCACCGTGAGCAGGTAGGCGGGCACGGGCTGGGTCAGGCGCCACCGCCAGGTCACCCGTGAGCTGCGGGTGCGCACGGGCGCGCCCACGCCGTTGGCGACGGGCAGGTAGCCGGCGTCGCAAGTCAGGGTGATGTCCGCCGTCGAGCGGGAGACGGGGGAGTCCACGCACGGCAGCCACGTGGAGGCGCCGTGGGGCTGGCCGGCCACGAGGACGCCGTCGGACAGCTCCTCCCAGCCGATGGTGCCCCAGGGGCTGCGCCGGGGCGTGGGCGTGCCCGCGTAGGCCACGGTGAGCTCCACGAGCGTCCCCTCGGGCCGGCTCTCGCCCAGGTCCACCACGAGGCGGCTCGGCCAGCGGCGGGGCTGGGAGAAGGAGGCGGGCAGCGCGCGGCCGTCGACGGCGGCGCCCACCTTCGACACGCGCAGGCGGTGCAGGTCCAGCTCGATCCGCCGGCTCTGGCGCGTCAGGCGCACGGACAGGACGGCCGTGCCGGAGACCCGGTTCGCGGCGAGGCGGACGTCGAGGTCCAGCACCACGTGCTCGATCGCGGCGGCGTCGGTGCCGACGCCGGGGACGTAGGGGTCGGTGCTCATGCTGCCTCTCGGGACGGTGCGGGGGACGGGTCGGGCACGCCGTCGGGGCGGCGCCAGGGGGAGACGGGGTTGCCGAGCCACCAGGTGCCGGCGGGCAGCTCCTCGCCGCGCATCACGAGGGAGCCGGCGCCGACGGTGGTGCCGCGGCCCAGCCGCGCCGCGGGCAGCACCACCGAGTTCGGGCCGAGCGTGGCGCCGTCGGCGAGGACGACCTCGTCCAGGGACATCACGCGGTCGTGGAACAGGTGCGTCTGGACGACGCAGCCGCGGTTCACGGTGGCGCCGTCGCCGAGGGTGACGAGGTCGGCCTCGGGCAGCCAGTAGGACTCCACCCAGGCGCCGCGGCCGATCCGGGTGCCCATGGCGCGCAGGAACCACACGAGGGCGGGGGTGCCGGCGGCGGCGCGGGCGAACCAGGGCGCCGCCAGGAACTCGGTGAACGTGTCCGCCACCTCGTTGCGCCAGATGAACGAGGACCACAGCGGGTGTTCGCCGGGGCGCACTCGGCCCACGAAGGCCTTCTTGGCCAGGACGGTCAACGTGGCCGCCGCGGCGCCGGCGGCCAGGAGCACGGCGCCGCCCAGGACGGCGGCCAGCGCCCATGTGCCCACGGCGGTGAGCGCGGCCAGGGCGGCGCCCGTCGCGATGGTCAGCGCCACGTGCAGCCACACGGGGATCGCGCGCAGCAGCTCCCAGCCGGTGCGCGCGGCCTTCAGGCGGGCGGTGGGGGCGTAGGTCACGGAGGCGTCCGCGGCCACCTCGGTGCGGCGCAGGCGCACGGGCGGGGAGCCCATCCACGAGGTCCCGGCCTTGGTCTTGGCCGGGGTGGTGGAGAGCACGGCCACGAGCGAGTCGCGCCGCAGGGTGCGCCCGGCGGGCACCATGCCGGAGTTGCCCACGAAGGCGCGCTTGCCCACCTTCGCGGGGGCCACGTGCATCCAGCCGCCCTCGAGCGAGTAGGAGGAGACCATCGTGTCGTCGGCGAGGAAGGCGCCGTCGCCCACGCGGGTCATCCCCGGCAGCAGCACCACGGTGGAGGCCTCGACGCCGCGGCCGACCTCCGCACCGAGCAGGCGCAGCCACACGGGGGTGAAGCGGGAGGCGTAGAGCGGGAACAGCTGGTCGCGGGCCGCGTCGAGGATCCGCTCCGTGGCCCAGATCTGCCAGCCCACGCGGGAGCGCACGGGATGGTGGCCCTCCGTGATCCCCACGGAGAGCAGGCGCACCGCGCCCAGCACGAGCAGCATCTGCGCCCCGAACCAGACCGCCGCGATCAGCGGGCTGGCCGCGAGCAGCCGCAGCGCCGTGACGCCCACGGCGGCCGCGGGGCCGGTGGGGTCCGCCGGCGGCCACCAGGTCAGGGACCAGGCGCCCACGGCGGCCGCGGCGCCGGCCGCCACGAGTCCCAGCAGGGCGACGAGCGTGGACAGCACCGTCGAGACGGCCCGCCAGCCGGTGGCCCGGGGCGGAGCCACGTTGGGCCCGTCCGCGCGGACCTTGCCCACCTTGGCGGCGGGGGAGCCGGCGTGCCGCTGGCC
>NZ_JANQCJ010000094.1:0-9521 GCF_024723355.1 Micrococcus sp. HG099
CCCCGAAACCACCCCGCGGGGACGACGACGGCCACCCACCTGCGCGAGGTGAGCGGCCGTCGTCGTGGTGGCGGCGGGTCAGGCGACCGGCGCCCCCTCGCCGGGCAGCGGGGCGTCGGAGCCCTCCTCGCCGAGGTCGGCGATCAGGCCGCGGACCTGCAGGTCCAGGGCGTCGCGGACGCCGCGCACCTGCTCGAGGCTCATGCCGCGGATGGAGGGCACGGACCACTCCTGCACCTCGGTGCCCTCGGGGATGTCGAAGGGCTCGGCGCCGTCGAAGAGCACGACGACCTCGGCGGCCTTGAGCACGTCCTCGTCGACGCCCTTGGTGTACGAGTGGTGCAACGGGATGCCGATCTCGCTCATGGCGTCGAAGGCCGTGGAGATCACCTCGCCGGCGGGGGAGGTGCCGGCGGAGCGGGACTTCACGGCGCCGCCGGTGCGGTTCTCCAGCAGCGCCGCGGCCATCTGCGAGCGGCCCGCGTTGCCGTGGCAGACGAAGAGCACGCGCGGGTGACGGGACTCGATGCTGCCCTGGTTGATGGCCATGGCGCGCAGGCGGGCGGAGGCGTGCTGCACGGTGGTGCTCGGCAGCATGTCCGGGTGCCGGCTGGTGGCCGCCAGCTGGGCGTAGGAGTCCATCACGACGGCGCGCACGGTCTCCTCGTCGCCCACGCCGGGGAAGCGCTCCATGAGGTGCTCGATCTCGCGCTCCAGCACGTTCGCGGCCATGCCCTCCGGCTCCAGACCCACCGGCGCCGCGGCGTGAACGTCCGGCGATGCCGCGTCCAGCGGCAGGTCGTCCACCGCGGGCGTGCGGTCGGCGTGCGGGTCCGGGGGGATGGCGGCCATGGTGGTGGTCCTCCAGGGGGACGGCGCTCAGGTGAACGCAAGGTGAACGGATGCCTCCACCATCCGCCTTCGCCCGCGTGTGCGCAAATCGCGCGCGGGCGCGCGCCTGCGTGTCGCCCCGTCCCGCCTCCCGACGGCGCCCCTCGCCTCCGCCATCCAGCCCCGCCTCCCAGCCCCGCGTCCCCCGCCCGCCGCGTGGCCGGCGTCGGGGTGGGAGAGAATGGGGCCCATGTCTGTCCCCACCCTGCTGCCGGAGCTCGGCACCGCCGCGGCCGAGGCCGCCGTCCCCCCGTTCGCCCGGGCGGTGCTGTGGGCGCACGGGGACGCCGCCTGGCGCGGGGACGACGGCTGGACCGTGCTGCTGGACGGCCCCGACCGCCTGCGCCGGCTCTCGGCGCTGTGGCAGGCCGCCGTCGCCGGGCGCGAGGACCCGGCCGCCCCCCTGCGCGGCTGGGTGTCCGCCCCCTTCTCCGACGACTCCGTGGAGCCCGCCGTGCTGCGCGTGCCCGCGCGCCTGCGCCGCTCCACGGCCTCGGGCATCCGGGAGGCGCCCCAGCACGTGGACGCGGCCGCGCTCGCGGACGCCGTCGCCGCGGACGGCGGGGCCTGCCTCCTGCCCGACGGCGAGGTCCCCCTGCCCGCCGACACCTCCGAGAGCGCCTGGGACGACGCCGGCTACGCGGCCGGGGTGCGCGAGCTCCTGGCGCGCATGGCCGCCTCGGACGGCGCGCTGGCGAAGGTGGTCATCAGCCGCACGCTCACCGTGCCCGCGGACGACGCCGACCTGTGGCGGGCGATCCGCGCGCTGCGGCGCGAGTACCCGCAGACGTGGGTGTTCGCCGTCGGCGGCCTGCTGGGGGCCACGCCGGAGATCCTCGCCACCCGGCACGCCGGGCTCGTGGGCTCGCGCGTGCTGGCCGGGTCGCTGCCGCGCGGCGAGGACGAGGCGGAGGACGCCGCGCTGCGCGCCCGGCTCGCCACGGACCCGCGCCTGGGGGAGGAGCACCGCTGGGCGGCGCGTTCGGTGCTGGACGCGCTCGCGCCCGTCGTCGACCTTGCGGACCCGGACCCCGCGCCCACCGTGCTCACCCTGCCCAACGTGCACCACCTGGCCACCTCGGTGCGCGGGCGCCTGCGGGACGGGCGCGGGACGGTGCTGGACGTCGTCGCGGCCCTGCACCCCACGGCCGCCGTCGGCGGCACCCCGACCCCCGAGGCCGTGCGCGTGATCCGCGAGGTCGAGCCCGTGGACCGGGGCCGCTACGCGGGGCCGGTGGGCTGGCTGGACCAGGACGGCGACGGCGAGATCGCCCTGGCGCTTCGCTGCGGCCAGCAGGTGCCCGGCGGGGTGCGGCTGCAGGCCGGCGGCGGGATGGTGCCGGGCGCGGTGCCCGAGGAGGAGGTCACGGAGATCCGGGCCAAGCTCCTGCCGATGCGCCGGGCGCTGGGGGTCGACCTGGACTGAGCCGGGGCCGGAGCCGCAGGCTCCCGTTTCCCGCACGAAAGCGGTGATCACTTTCGTGTGGGAAACGGGGGACGACGTCGCGAAGGCTCTCGTTTCCCGCACGAAAACGCGGGGAAGGCTCCCGTTTCCCGCACGAAAGCGCGGGGGAGGGGATGCGGAAGGACCCGCCGGCGCCGCCCCTCCGGAGAGGGGGCGGGCCGACGGGTCCTTCCGTCAGGTGCGCGCTGCCGGGCGGCGGATCAGGCCGCGGCGGCCAGGGGCGCGTGCGCCGGGGCGCCGGCCTGGAGGCGGCGGGCGGCCTCGCGCTCGGTCAGCGCCGGCAGGAACGTGGTCATGCGGGCGGAGCGCTTGAGCTCGGACGCGACCTCGCGCACGGTGGCGCGGACGGCCTCGGCGGTGGCGACGCCCTCGAAGCGGCGGGCGAGGGTCTCCTCGACGCGCTTGAGCACGTGGCGCTGCATCAGGGGGCTCGGCGCGGCGGGCAGGTGATGAACGGTGTTGATGCTCACGGTGAGCACCTCCTTCGGTGCCGGATCGGCGGATCCGGCGAGTCGTCGCGGCGGGGCCGCGGGGGTAGGTCTCGTGCGTTCCAGCCCCCCATTCCGTGAACGAAAGGTGAACGCTTCGTGAACGAGTCTATCGAGTCGCCGTGAAAATGCAACTGTCTGTTCATCTGCGTGACCTGGACCACGCCCGGATGCGTCCCTCCCGGGAGTGGAATCGGCGGATTTCCGGGGATCTTCGCCGCTCCGTATGGTGAACCGGACGTGAACGCTTAGGTGAACGGAAGGTGAACAGGACGCCGATGGCGACCCGTCCCGCCCCGTCCACGGCGCGCGGTGCGAGGGTGGACGCATGCCCCGTGAAGCCCCCGGCCCCGTGTCCGCGGCCGGCCTCGCCCGGGAGGCCGCCATCCTCGCCGGCGCGGGTGCCGCGATCCTGCTGCAGGTGGCGCACCGGCCCGTCGGCGCCGGCGTCGCCGCCCACTCCCGGTTCACCGAGGATCCGATGCGGCGGCTGCGCCACACCCTCGGCTACATCTACGCCGTCACCCTCCCGGAGGCCGCGGGCGCCCGGGACGCCGTGGTCGCCCGGGTGCGGGCCGCGCACGCGCCGGTCCGGGGCGCCGACCACGAGGGCCGCCCCTACGACGCCGCCGACCCCGACGCCCAGCTCTGGGTGGCCGCCACCCTCTACTGGGCGGGCGAGCAGGTCCGCCGCCGCCTGTGGGGCGCGCTCGACCCCGCCGACGCCGACCGCCTCTACCGCGGCTTCGCCCCGCTCGCCACGAGCCTCGAGGTCCCCGCGGCCGCCTGGCCCGCGGACCGCGCCGCCTTCGCCGCCTACTGGGACGCCCGGATCGCCGGGCTTGAGGTCACGGACGACGCGCGGGCCGTCGCCGCCGACCTCTTCTCCGGCCGGGGCGTGCCGGCGCCCCTGCGGGCCGCCCTGCCGCTCGCCCGGTTCGTGACCGCCGGGCTGCTCCCCGCCCGGGTGCGCGCGGGCCTGGGCTGGGACTGGTCCCAGCGCGACTCGATCCGCGAGGCGCGCCTGTGGGCGCTGACCCGGACGCTCTACCGGCCGCTGCCGGCGGCGGTGCGCGGCGTCGTCGTGCGCTGGATCCTGCGCGGGCTGCGCCGCATGCCGGAGGCGGGCGGGCCGGCGTCGTGAGGCCGACCCGCCGGGGCGCCCGCGTCGTCTGGGAGAATGGTGCCGATGTCTGACTACCAGCCCCGCCGCCCCGGATCGAACCCCGCCCCCGCCCGCCGGACCGACCGCGCCGGCAAGCCCGCCCTCGGCCGGCCCAAGCGCGGCCTGATCGACGAGTCCGAGGCGCGCCAGCTCGCCGAGGACCGCGAGCGCATGCGCCGCGCCGGCGTCGGCCACCAGCTCTCCGCGCCCAAGCGCCGGGAGGCCGCCACCGCCGAGCGCCCCCAGGTCATGCCCCAGACCGAGGGCTGGACCCAGCCCATGGGCCCGGACGGCCGCCCCCAGCTGCAGTTCAAACAGCCGCGCGTGTCCCAGCCGCCCACGCACCTGGCCGACCTCACGCTCGCCGAGCGCCAGGCGAAGGCCAAGGAGATCGGGCTGCCCGCGTTCCGCGCCAAGCAGCTCTCCGTGCACTACTTCGAGCGGTACACCACCGACCCCGAGCAGATGACGGACCTGCCCAAGGACAAGCGCGAGGCGATCGCCGAGACGTTCTTCCCGCCGCTGCTCACCGAGGTCCGCCGCATGGAGACGGACCGCGGGGACACCGTGAAGTTCCTCTGGCGGCTGTTCGACGGCGCCCTCGTGGAGTCCGTGCTCATGCGCTACCCCGGCCGCGTCACGCTGTGCGTGTCCAGCCAGGCCGGCTGCGGCATGAACTGCCCGTTCTGCGCCACCGGCCAGGCGGGCCTGACCCGCAACATGTCCACGGCGGAGATCGTGGAGCAGATCGTCCGCGCCAACCAGGTGATCGCCGAGGGTGGCCTGGGCGGCAAGCGCAAGGACGGCGGCCACGACGCCGACCGCGTCACCAACGTGGTGTTCATGGGCATGGGCGAGCCGCTGGCCAACTACAAGCGGGTCATGGCGGCCGTGCACCGCATGGTGGACCCGGCCCCCGAGGGCCTCGGCATGTCCGCGCGCAACATCACGCTCTCCACGGTGGGCCTGGTGCCCGCCATCCGGAAGCTGGCCGAGGAGGGCGTGCCGCTGACGTTCGCCCTGTCCCTGCACGCGCCCGACGACGAGCTGCGGGACGAGCTGATCCCCGTGAACTCGCGGTGGAAGGCCGACGAGGCGATCGACGCCGCCTACGACTACTTCGTGGCCACCGGGCGCCGCGTCTCCATCGAGTACGCGCTCATCAAGGACATGAACGACCACGCCTGGCGCGCCGACCTGCTCGCCAAGAAGCTCAACGCGCGCGGCAAGGGCTGGGTGCACGTGAACCCCATCCCGCTCAACCCGACGCCGGGCTCCATCTGGACGGCCTCGGAGAAGGACGTGACGCGGGAGTTCGTGGAGCGGCTCAACGCCGCCGGCATCCCGACCACCCTGCGCGACACCCGCGGCAAGGAGATCGACGGCGCGTGCGGCCAGCTGGCGGCCGGCGACGACGACGCCTGAGCCTTTCGCCTCTGGCCCCCAGCCTCGGTGCGCCAGCGCTGTCGTGCGGGAAACGGGAGCCTGCCCGGGCGCTTTCGTCCGGGAAACGGGAGCCTGCCCGCGGGGATGACCCGCCAGAGACGAGATTCGGGCGACTTGTCGGAGGTCAGAGGGCCTGACACGTCCGACAAGTCACCCGAATCTCCCGCGGCGGGGACTGCCCCCCCCGGGCGGGGGAAGCTGGGACCCAGGGGGTCAGAACTGCACGGTCGTGCTCTCGCCCGGGTGGGCCTCCCCGCCGGTCACCTTGGCCTTGATCAGCTCGACGGCGGTGCCCACCGCGCCCGGGGACTCCCAGTACTGCGCGGACTCCACGTCCACGCGGACGAGCACGATCTGCGGGTCCTCGGGCTTCGCGCCCTCCCCGAAGAACGCCTCGGTGGCGGGGTTCCAGAACTCCTTCTTGCGGGCGTCGTCGCGCACCACCTGGCCGTGGCCGGCCACGGAGGCCCAGAAGTCCTTGTCCTGCACGGACACGTTGACGGGCCGCTGGGAGGCGTCCGAGGCCACGTCGGAGGCGGCGCGGGTCATGAACCAGAGGGTGCCGGTCTCCTCGGCCTTCTGCAGGCCCATGGGGCGGGTGGTGAGCGTGCCGTCCGCCTCGGAGGTGGTCAGCATGCAGACGTTCGACTTCTCGAGCTTCTCGAGCAGGTGGGTGCGGGGGTCCTTGTGGCCCATGGCGGTGCTCCTTCGCGTCAGTGGTGCGACGACGCCGCTTGTCAGCGCCGGTTCGCACCCTGACGCTAACCCCGCCCCACCGTGGTGTGGCGAGGGCCGGGCGACGCACGGCCACGCTCGGCCACGCCCGGCGAGGCCTCAGCGACGCACGGCGGCGGCCAGCCAGTCGACGCCCAGCTCGTAGCCCAGCACGCCCGCCCCGGCGATCACGACGTCCGCCACGGCGGAGACGTGCGAGTGGTGCCGGAACGGCTCGCGCCGGTGGATGTTGGAGATGTGCACCTCCACGATCGGCCTGCCGACGGCGGACAGCGCGTCCCGGATGGCCACGGAGGTGTGCGAGTACGCGGCCGGGTTGATGAGGATGCCGGCGTGGGAGGTGCGGGCCTCCTGGATCCAGTCGACGAGCTCGCCCTCGTGGTTGGACTGGCGGAAGTCGACGGCGAGCCCGTGCCCGGCGGCGCGGGCCTCGGTGCGCGACCGGACGTCGTCGAGGGTGTCCGAGCCGTAGATTTCGGGCTCGCGGGTGCCCAGCAGGTTCAGGTTGGGGCCGTTGAGCACGAGCAGCGGCAGGGCTGAGGGCGCGGTCGTCATGGGGCCAGTGTAGGAACGCACGACGACGGAGGCTCCCGTCTCCCGCACGAAAGTGCGTGGGGAGGCTCCCGTTTCCCGCACGAAAGCGCGGGGGGTGCGTCGTCGTGGGGGAGGCGGGAGCCGGCCCGCGGAATAGCCGCACCGTCCGCCCCGTTGTCCCGGGCAGGAAGAACGCCCGCGCGCCTCCCGTCGGGGAGGCCGAAGCGCCGGCGACCGCCGACGAAAGGACACCCCATCATGGCGACCAAGGACCTGACCCTCGAGGAGTTCGGCACCACCGTCTCGGAGAACGACACCGTGCTGGTGGACTTCTGGGCCGACTGGTGCGGCCCCTGCAAGCAGTTCGCCCCCGTGTTCGACGCCGCCTCGGAGAAGCACGAGGACGTGGTGTTCGCGAAGGTGGACACCGAGGACCAGCAGCAGCTGGCCGCGATGGCCGGCATCACCTCCATCCCCACGCTCATGGCGTTCCGCGGCGGCGTGCTCGTCTTCTCGCAGGCCGGCGCGCTGCCCGGCTCCGCCCTGGACAGCCTGCTGGAGCAGGTCAAGGGCCTGGACATCGCCGAGGTCCGCCGCATGGCGGAGCAGCAGGCGGCCGAGCAGGGCGGCGCGGCCGAGCCCGGCCAGGACGAGGCCGTGCAGTCCACCGCCTCGCACCTGGACGAGGTCAACGGCCGCTGACGGCCCCCCTGACGGCCCCCCTGACGGCCTCTCGGCGTCGGTCGCGGACGGTCCCGATCAGCGGGCCTCGAACGCCCCCTGCTGCCACTGCTCCACGAGCCACGGGCTGAACGCCCGGGGGACGGCGGCCAGGGCGGCGGCCAGATCGGCCGGTTCCACCCAGCACCACTCCGCGACCTCGTCCCGTTCCGGGGCGGGGTCGCCGTGCATCTGCGCCCGGAACACGGGGCAGATCTCGTGCTCCTCCATGCCGGAGGCGTCCGCGGCCCGGTAGCGGAAGTCGGGGAGCACCTCGACGACGTCGGACACCTCCGCACCCAGCTCCTGCGGGGCGCGGCGCAGCACCGCCTGGGCGGGGGACTCGCCGGGGCCAGGGTGCCCGCAGAAGCCGTTGGTCCACACCCCGGGGAACGCCGCCTTGCCCAGCGCCCGGCGGGTGAGCAGGAACCGGCCGGCCTCGTCGTACACGTGACAGGAGAAGGCCAGGTGCAGGGGCGTGCCGCCGTCCTCGGTGCGGCGGTGGACCGTGGCCTTGGCCTCCGTGCCCACGGCCTCGCCCGCCGGGGACAGCAGGACCACGCGCTCGACGTCGTCGGGGCCTGCGACCGGGACGTCCGAGGCCGCCATCCACGGTCGGACGACGGGGGAGGGGCGGTCGTGCGGGGAGGGCGTGGCCGGTGTCTGCATGCCTCTCAGTGTGGCAGGCGAGCCGAGCTGCCCATCAGATGTGGGCCACGTCACCTCGGCCCGTGCTCGACGTCCGGGCGTGGCTAAAGTGCTGAGGTCGGCGCCACACCCCGGCGCGTCCCACGTCACTCGAGGAGAGCACCCCATGGCCTTCGCCGCCCTTTCCCGTTCCGCCCGTCTTGCCGGCCTGTCCGCTGCCGCGCTGCTGGCCCTCACCGCGTGCGGCGGTCAGGACTCGTCCGACGCCGACGCGTCGGCCTCGACGACGGCGCCCGCCTCCGAGTCCGCGCAGAGTTCGGAGTCGTCGTCCGCCTCGGCGTCGTCGCTGTCCGCGGCCCCGGCCGACTACGAGGCCGGCACGTGCTTCACCGCCCCGCTCGGCGCGCGTGACCTGTCCTCCTTCGAGACCACCGACTGCGAGGGCGCCCACATCGCGGAGTACCTGTGGGCCGTGCCGGCCGTGGCCGAGGGTGAGGAGGCCGACCCCGCCGCCGCCCAGACCTGCACCGCCCAGGCCCAGCGCCTGGGCGAGGAGAAGGAGGACCAGCTGAACGGGGCCGTCCTGACCTCCTCCGAGCTGGGCAACTACGGCACCGACGAGAAGCACTGCGTCGTGTACGGGGTCTCCGGTGAGTGGGAGGGCCAGATCGTGGACCCGGAGCTCACCCTCGACGAGGCGATCGCCGCCTCCGCCGGCGCCTGATCCAGGACGACTGCGCACGGGCGCCGATCCGGGTTCGTCCCCCACGCCTGGACGCGCCCGGTCGGCGCCAGTAGTGTCTCGGCCATCGAGAAGTTCGATCATTGAACCGATGGCGCGAGGCGGACCCGCGCGCTCCGGCGGCGGGAGGTCCCATGGGCGAGGCGAGGCGCGGCACCGAGCAGGCGCGGCTGCTGCGGCAGGTGGTGCTGCTGCACCAGGAGGTGCGCATCCACCTGTGCCGGCTCATGGGCATGCACGACACGGACTACGCCGCCCTGGCCCTGCTCATGCGCGGCCGGCTCGGCCCCTCCGCGCTCGCCTCCGCCCTCGGCCTGAGCAGCGCCGCGGCCACCGCCGTGGTGGACCGGCTCGAGGCCGCCGGGCACGCCGAGCGACTGCCCCACCTGCAGGACCGCCGCCGCACCATGGTGCGCCTGCTCCCCGCCTCCCAGCAGCAGGTCCAGGCGGAGGTGGACCGGATGGCGGACGCCACCGGCGCGCTGCTGGAGGACTTCGACGAGCGCGAGCGGGCCGCCGTCGCCCGCTACCTGGCGGGCACCCGGGACGCCCTCGAGCAGTGGCGCGACGACGTCGCCGCGCGCGTGGCCGCCCGGGACGACGTCGCCGCCGCGGACGCGGAGGCCGGGCGATGAGCGCCGGGCGTGAGGGCGTCGTCGCCGAGCTGGAGGCCGCCCTGTCCCGCGC
>NZ_JANQCJ010000095.1:0-9466 GCF_024723355.1 Micrococcus sp. HG099
GGGCTACGGCGGCCAGGCCGGCTACGGCCGGACCACCGGCGGCTACGGCCGCACCTCCGGCGGGCTCGGCGGCCTGCTGGGCGGACTCGGCGGCATTGGCGCCGGCCGCTCCTCGAGCCGCGGCGGCGGCCTGCTGGGCGGACTGCTCAGCGGCGCGATGAACTCCCGCAGCGGGCGCCGCACCACCGGCGGCCGGTTCTGAGCCCACGGGGCTGAGGCGCCTCCCCCGCCGCCGGACGGCTCACCCGCAGACCCGTCCCCCGGTGCCACCAGGCCACCAGACCCACCTGCAGAAAACGACATCACCGCCGGTCCGCCCGGCGGTGATGTCGTCTCTCTGCTGTGATGCGGAGAGCTCGTGCTTCTCTGCGGTGATTCGAGAGGCCGGCGCTTCTCCGCGGTGGAGCGGGAGGGCGGCACCGTCAGGGTGAGGTCCGCCCCGCTCAGCCGAACAGGTCGAACACTCGGCCGAGGACGAACAGCAGGATGCCGATCACCAGCAGGGCGATGATCGCGAACAGGACGATCCCGCCCGTGGAGCGCTCACCCGGCTGCTCCACGTCCATCTGCGGGTTCGTGGGGCCGACGCCGGACCCTTCGGCGGGCGGCGTGCCGCCGCGGTCCGTGTGGCCGGAGTGCTCGTCTGCGGCCCGGCGGGCGTCGTGAGGGTCGGAGTCGTGGGGACGGGGGGTGTGGGGGGCGGCCATGGACGGCTCCTCTTCGTGGTGACGGCGCACGCGGCGCCTGTCGCGCACACGCTAGACCCCTCCCCGGGGGGCCTGACCAGGCACGACGGCCCGCTCAGGCGAGCTCGACCACCCCGATGCCGGGGACCACGGGCTCGGCGGCCACCTGGACGTTGATCCGCCGGGTGGCGAACCGCGCGTCGAGGAGCTGCTCGAGGTCGGCGACGACCTTGCAGGTGATGGTCTCGATCACGGCCTCGGTGTCCTCGCCGGACAGCACGGTGCAGTCGATGTCCACGGTCGGGGCCGCGGGGCCGCCGTCGACGGCGAACCGCGCGGAGGCCACCTCGGGGAACACGAGCACGGCGCGCTCGGCGCTGGCCGCCAACCGGCGGGCGCGGGCGATCCAGACCTCCTGCGCCCATCGGGCGGCGACCTCTTCGGCCCGGTCGGCGGAGGTGGTGGTGAGGCCGTCCGTGGGATCCTCCACGTGCGGGTGCATCGTCGCGGTCATGTCCCTGCTCCTGTTCTCTATGCTCGGAGAGGCGCCCATCCGATGCCCGGGAATGGGAGCGGGCCAGACTGTTCGAGTCTCTATCTGTTCGATAGGCTAACAATACTCGGGCCGCCGGGCCATCACAACACGACATGTCAGGAGGGGAGACCATGACCGAGGACCACCGTGCGCCGTCCGCGAGCGGCTACTGGTACCTCGCCTCCCCCGACTCCGTCGGGCCCGTGGAGGTCCTCAACGTGCTGCGCGGCTACCGCGAGGCCGAGCGGCGCATGCGCCAGCGCACCCGGGACTCGATGCGCATGGGCGAGACGGACCTGCTGGCCCTGCGCCACCTGCTCCGCGAGAGCCGCGCCGGCCGACTGGTGCGCCAGCGCGACCTCGCCGCCGCGCTCGAGATCAGCCCCGCCTCCGCCAGCGCCCTGGTGGACCGCCTCATCAAGGACGGCTACGCGCGCCGCTCCCCGCATCCGGCCGACCGTCGGTCGGTGATCATCGAGACCACGGCGCGCACCGACGACGAGGTCCGCGCCACCCTGGGCCGCATGCACCGCAGCATGCTGGACGCGGTCGAGTCGCTGAGCCCGGACGAGCTGGCCGCCGTCGCGAAGTTCCTCACCGCGCTCACCCGCAGCGTGGACGAGGCCGCGGAGGACGCGCTGGAGCACGGCACGGAGCACTGACCCTCCCCCGCCGCCCCCGGGCAGGCGGGCACGCCTCCGCGGAATGCGGACGCCGCCAGGCGGAGGCGGGCGACGCCGTCGTCCGACTCAGTGCCGCACGCGCGGCCGGGCGCCCAGCGGCTCCACGATCTCCGCGAGGGCGACGGCCATCTCCAGCGTCTGCGAGCGCCGCCGGTTGCGGCCGTGCAGCAGGGTCATGCCCAGCATCGCCAGCAGCAGCACCACGGCCAGCGCCACGACCGCCCACACCAGGACGATGCCGTTGGGGGCCACGTTGTACAGGGCCGCGGCGCTCAGGCCCAGGGCGACGGCGGCCACCACCAGGCGCAGGCCGGTGAGGCCGGTGTCGAAGGAGGGGACGTGGTCCGCGCGGATCTCGATCCGGGCCCGGCGGAAGGCCCGCAGCTGCGTGTCCGTCAGCGGCGGGATCTCGGTGACGAGGCGGTGGTGGAGGGCGGAGGCGGAGGCGGCCTCCAGGTCCTCGTCCAGGGTGGCCTCGAAGCGGTGGTCGGCGCGCATGGGTCCATGATGCCCCGGCGAGGTTGTCCGGCCGGGGAGCCGGGGCTAGCGTGATCAGGGCCACAGTCGCCCCGACCTCCTGGAGGAGCCCCATGCCCGAGGCCTACATCATCGACGCCGTCCGCACCCCCGTGGGACGCCGCGGCAAGGGCCTGGCGCAGGTGCATCCGCTGGACCTGGCGGCCGCTCCCCTGCGCGAGATCGTGGGCCGGCAGGACATCGACTCCGCGGAGTACGACGAGGTGATCCTCGGCTGCATCGACCAGCTCGGCCCCCAGGCCATGGACGTGGCGCGCAACGCCTGGCTCGCGGCCGGGCTCTCCGAGGACGTCCCGGGCACCACGGTGGAGCGCCAGTGCGGCTCGGGCCAGCAGGCCGTGCACTACGCGGCGCAGGCCGTGATGAGCGGGACCGCGGACTTGGTGGTCGCCGGCGGCGTGCAGTCCATGAGCGCGATCCCGCTCTCCCACTCGAACCGGGCGGCCGCAGAGTTCGGCTTCGCGGACCCGTTCACCGGCTCCGAGTCCTGGGCCGCCCGCTACGGGAACGAGGAGATCTCCCAGTTCCGCGGGGCCGAGATGATGGCCCGGCACTGGAACCTGGACCGTGACGCCCTGGAGGAGTTCGCGGTGCGCTCCCACGAGCGTGCGCTCGCCGCCCAGGCCGACGGTCGCTTCGACCGTGAGATCCTGCCTCTCGCCGGTCTCACCGCGGACGAGGGACCCCGCACCCCGGACGCCGCGAAGATCGCCTCGCTCGACCCGATCGTCCCCGGCGGGCTGCACACGGCGGCCACCGCCTCCCAGATGTCCGACGGCGCGGCCGCCCTCCTGCTCGCCTCCGAGGAGGCGGTGCGTCGTCACGGCCTCACCCCGCGTGCACGCATCCACCACCTCTCCGCCCGCGGCGCCGACCCCGTCATGATGCTCTCCGCCCCGATCCCGGCGACGGCGTACGCGCTCGACCGTATGGGCCTGACCATCGACGACATGGACCTCGTGGAGATCAACGAGGCGTTCGCCGCCGTCGTGCTGGCCTGGCTGACCGAGACCGGCGCGGACCCGGCGAAGGTCAACGTCAACGGCGGGGCGATCGCCCTGGGCCACCCCATCGGCGCCACCGGCGCCCGCCTGATGACCTCCCTGCTGCACGAGCTCGAGCGCAGCGGCGGCCGCTACGGCCTGCAGACCATGTGCGAGGGCGGCGGCCAGGCCAACGTCACCGTCATCGAGCGGCTCTGACGGCACCGTCCTCACCCGAGGCGGCGGCGAGGCCGTCGTCGGAAGAATGCCATCGATTCTCCGGGAGAAAAGATTGCACTCGCCGATCGAGACCCCCCTCCCCCATCGCCCTCACCCCCAGCACCCCGCCCCCTCACCCCCTGTCCCGCACCGACCTGGAGGACCCCATGACCGAGCAGACCTCGCCCGCCGCCCCGACCGCCGGCTCCCCCTCGCCCGAGGACACGATCGGCCGCCTGTTCACGCGGGCTGCGGCCCGCCACCCCGAGACCGTGGCCCTGCGCTTCGAGGACCGGGACTGGACCTACGCGCAGCTGCTCGACGGCGTGCACCGGGTGGCCCGCCGCCTGCTGGCCACCGGCCTGCCGCGGGGCACGCGGGTGGCGGCGTACGGCGCGAACTCGGACGCCTACGCGGTGCTGTTCCTGGCGTGCGTCACCGCCGGCTACGTGCACGTGCCCGTGAACTTCGCGCTCAAGGGCGGCGAGCTCGCGCACGCCCTCGAGGACTCGGGTGCGGAGCTGCTCGTGGCCGACGCCGGCATGCTCGAGCGCGTCGACCAGGTCCGGTCCGAGGGCCGCGCGTCGGCTCTGCGGCACGTGTGGACCATGCTCCCCGCCGGCCACGCCGAGCCCTCCCTCCTGGAGACCGCGCGGGACGAGGCCGCGGACGCGACTGCCCCGGACGTGCCGGTGACCGCCACGGACCTCGCGCAGCTGCTCTACACCTCCGGCACCACGTCCACGCCGAAGGGCGCCATGATGTCCCACCGGGCGCTGATCACGGAGTACCTCTCCTCGATCATCGCGCTGGACTTCACGGCCGAGGACCGCCCCCTGGTGGCCATGCCGCTGTACCACTCGGCCGCGATGCACGTGTTCCTGCTCCCCTACCTGAGCCTCGGCGCCACGGTGCGCCTGCTGGCCGCCCCGGACATCCCCCGGATGCTCGAGCTCGTGGAGACCGAGCACATCGGCTCCCTGTTCCTGGCGCCCACCGTCTGGGTGCCGCTGGCGAACCATCCGGACCTGGCCACGCGTGACCTCTCCTCGCTGCGCAAGGCCCAGTACGGGGCCTCGATCATGCCGGTGACCGTGCTGCAGCGCCTGCGCCAGAGCCAGCCGGGCATCGGCTTCTACAACTGCTTCGGCCAGTCCGAGCTGGGCCCGCTGTGCACCGTGCTGCGCCCCGAGGAGCACGACGCGCGGCCGGCCTCGTGCGGCCGCCCCGTGTTCCACGTGGAGGCGCGGGTGATGACGGCCGACGGCGCCCCCGCCGCGCCCGGCGAGCCCGGCGAGATCCAGTACCGCTCGCCGCAGCTGCTCTCCGGCTACTGGAACCACCCGGATGCCACCGCGGATGCCTTCACCGACGACGGCTGGTTCCGCTCCGGCGACCAGGTCACCCAGGACGCGGCCGGCTACATCCAGGTGGTGGACCGCATCAAGGACGTCATCAACACGGGCGGCGTCCTGGTCGCCCCGCGGGAGGTCGAGGACGCGATCTACGAGCTCGACGAGGTGGCCGAGGTCGCCGTCATCGGCCTGCCGGACGAGCGGTGGATCGAGGCGGTGACCGCCGTCGTCGTGCTCAAGGAGGGCGTCGAGCTGACCGCGGAGACCGTGCGCACCCACGTGAAGGAACGCCTGGCGGGCTTCAAGGTGCCCAAGCGCGTGGACTTCGTGGCGGAGCTGCCGCGGAACCAGTCGGGCAAGCTGCTCAAGCGCGCGCTGCGCGCCGAGCGGACGCAGGGCGAGGGCTGATGCGCGCGCCGGACTACGACGTCGTCACGCCCCTGGACATCGACTATCTGGACGCGTTCGGGGAGGCGACGGAGGAGGACCGCGCGCACTGGGACCGCGCCCGTGCCTACGGCCGGGAGGTGCTCGAGCGGATCGACGGGCACTGGGACCGGGGGGAGTACCCGCTGGACCTGGTGGCGCGGGCAGGTGAGCTGGACCTGCTCACCGACGGGCTGGAGGTGCCGGGGCACGCGGTGATGTCCCCGTTGGCCGCGGGCCTGGTGGCGATGGAGATCTCCCGGGCGGACGGCTCGATGGCGGCCGCGGCGGCCGTGCAGGGTGGGCTCGTGCTGCGCGCCCTGGTGCACTGCGCGAGCCCGGAGCAGCAGGAGCGGTACCTCGAGCCGGTGGCGCGCGGCACGCTGCCGGGCGGGTTCGCGCTCACGGAGCCGCTGCACGGCTCGGACTCGGTTTCCCTCGAGACGTCCGCGCGGCCCGACGGCGCCGGCGGCTGGGTGCTGAACGGCGCCAAGAAGTGGATCGGCAACGGGGCCGCCGGGGGCATCACGATCGTGTGGGCCCGGGACACCGAGGACGGGCAGGTCAAGGGGTTCGTGGTGGAGCAGTCCACGCCCGGCTACGAGGCCGAGGTGATCACGGGCAAGGGGGCGCTGCGGGCGATCCACCAGGCCGAGATCACGCTGACCGACGTGCGGGTCGGCGACGACGCGCGGCTGCCGAATGTGGCGACGTTCAAGGACGCCGCGCGCGTGCTGGTGGCCACCCGCGTGAACGTGGGCTGGTCCGCGCTGGGCCACGCGACCGCCATGTTCGAGGCCGCACTGGCCTACGCCCGGCAGCGGGAGCAGTTCGGCAAGCCGCTGGGGGCGCACCAGATGGTGCAGGAACGGCTGGCGCAGATGCTGGACGAGGTGACCGCGATGCAGACCCGCTGCGTGGCCGTGGCCCGCCTGCAGGCGGCCGGGCGGCTGCGTGACGAGCAGGCCTCCCTGCTGAAGTACGCCTGCACCCGGGGTGCGCGGCGGGTGGCGCAGACCGCCCGGGACATGCTCGGCGGCAACGGCATCCTCCTGGAGCACCGGGTGATGCGGCACTTCGCCGACGTCGAGGCGCTGCACACCTACGAGGGCACCGAGTCCGTGCAGGCGTTGATCCTCGGCCGGGACCTGACGGGGTACAGCGCGTTCGCGTGAGCGCCTCCCTCAGGGCTCGGAGACGACTCCCACGCCCACCCAGGGCAGGCTGCGGTCCACGACCAGCTCCAGCCGGCGTTCGTGGAACCGTGCGCCGAGCAGCTCCTCGAGGTCCTCGACGAGGTGCACCGTGATGGTCTCGATGACCGCCGCGGTGTCCTCTCCGTCCCGCAGGATGCAGTCCACCTCCAGCGCGGGGGCGGAGGGGGTGCCGGTGATGGCGAACCTGGCCTCGGCGACCTCGGGGAACACGGTGACGGCCCGCGTGGCACTCATGGCCAGGCGGGTGCAGCGCTGACGGAAGGCGGCGGGCTGCGGCGCCGGGGACTCGAGGACGGGCGGGACGGCGGACAGGGTCTGCCCCATGGTCTGGGGGGCCTCCAGTGTTGCTGTCATGACATTCCTCTCGCCGCGGCCCGGGCGCCCCCTCACAGAGATCGCCGTGACCTGGAAAATGTTAGTCTAACTATCCGTTAGGCAGACTAACCAAATTCTCGGGGTGACGCGAACAGGGAGGTTCGAGAGCGCATGGGTGAGGAGCACACCACGCTGACCAGCACGGATGGCGCACCGACGTCGGGCTACTGGTACACCCGCGGCGCCCGGGAGATCGAACCGGTGGACGTGCTCGACCTGCTGCGTCGCTACCGGGAGGCCGAACGGCGCATGCGCGCCCGCACCCGGGACAGCATGGGGATGGGAGAGACCCACCTGTCAGCCCTGCGTTACCTGCTGGAGGCCGACCGACGCGGCCACAAGGTCCGTCAGCGGGATCTGGCCAGCGCCCTGGAGATCACCCCGGCCTCCGCCAGCGCCCTGGTGGACCGACTGGTCCGAGACGGCTACGCCCGACGGGCACCCCACCCACAGGACCGCCGATCCGTGGTGGTGGAGCCGACGGCCAAGACGGACCACGAGGTCCGCGCCACCCTGGGCGCCATGCACCGCAGTATGCTCGCCGCGGTGGAGGGCCTCACCCCGGCCGAGCTCGCCGGCGCGGCCGCGTTCCTGCGGGCCCTGATCCACAGCGTAGAGGGGCATGACGAGGACGAGGCGGACCAGCCCGCGTGAGGAACAGGCTCAGCGGAAGAGGTCCCAGACGCTGAACGTGGTGCGTTTGTACGCCGCGTTGCGGGCGGCGCGCTTCGGATCGCGCACCCACCCCATGCCCGGCCGGCCGCTCTCGTGGCCGGCACCCGTGCACCGCACCCGCCAACCCCAGGAGCTGACATGAGCACCGCACCCACCCCTTCGTCCTCCGACGACGCCCCGGCCGTCCTCGTCGAGGCGCGGCCCGGCGTCGTGCGGCTGACGCTGAACCGGCCCGCGAAGGGCAACGCGCTCGGACTGACGATGGCACGCGAGGTGCTGGCGGCGATCGCCGCGGCCGAGGCGGACGAGTCCGTGCACGTGCTCACGCTGACCGGCGCGGGGCGGATCTTCTGCGGCGGCGGGGACGTCCAGGCCATGGCCGCCTCCCCCGCCGGGCCGGAGCGGCGCGCGATGATCCAGGAGCTCGGCGAGGCCGCGGGCGAGGTCGCGGTGGCGCTGACGGGCTCCCGCCTGCTGGTGCTGGCCGGCGTCAACGGGACGGCCGCCGGGGCGGGGCTCGGGCTCATGCTGGGCGGCGACGTCGTGCTGGTGCGCGAGGATGCGCAGCTGGTGACGGCGTTCTCCGCGCTCGGGATGACGCCGGACACGGGCGTGTCCTACTGGTTGCCGCGGGTGCTGGGGCCGGTGCGCGCGACGCAGCTGCTGCTCGGCGGGCGGCGCCTGAACGGGGCCGAGGCCGTGGAGTGGGGCCTGGCGACCGAGGCGGTGGCCGGCGACGCGTTCGCGGCGCGCCTGACGGAGCTCGAGGACGAGCTGGTGGCCGGTCCGGCGCACACCTATGGGCCGACGAAGGCGCTGGCGCGCGGGGCCGACGTCGAGGCGCTGCGCGCGCACGTGCGACAGGAGGCCGCATCGATCGCGGCGGCGTCCGAGCACCCGGAGGCCGTGCGGCGGGTGGAGGCGTTCGCGGGCCGGTGAGGGGTGGGCGGCGGCCCGGGCCGGCGGCGTCGCCCACTGAGGCGACGCCGCCGCGGGCTCAGGCCGGCGGCGGCTGCGCCGGCCCCCCGGCGAGGTCCGTCCGAGCCCCGGCGAAGCGGGCCAGCCAGGGGAACCATCCCCGGGTGCGGTGCGCGTAGAGCACGAGCGCGACGAGCAGCGCCCCCAGCGTGCCCACGATCAGGTCCGTCATGGTGTCCGTGTTGCCCTTCTGGGTCTGGGCGCCGAGCACCTGGTCCGCGGTGAACTCGGCGACCTCCCACGCCAGGGCTACGAGCGAGTGCAGCCCCACCACGGTGAGGGCCTCGAGCCCGGGCGGCATGACCAGGCTCCGGCGGGCGGCGGCGACGCCCAGGAGCAGGATGGCCCCCAGCGCGATGGGCACGCCCGAGAAGAAGTGCACGAGGACGTCCCACCACGGCCAGGCGGCGTAGCGCCCGAGTGCGGCGCCCAGCCACGGGGCGGACAGCAGGAGAGCCGCATACATCGCGTGCAGGGAGGTGGGCAGGCGGACCCGGGCCGCGCGCTCGACGGCGATCGTCACGGGGACGACCATCGCGATCTGCGCGCTGAGGCCGGCTGCCTCGGCGTCGCCCCGGGCGGCGAGGACGGCGGCTCCGGCCAGGAGGACGACGGCCGCGAGGATCAGGGGCGAGCGCCGGACGAGGGCCCGCTGGCGGGAGCCGGGGTCGGGGCGGGCGTCGGGGTGGGTGTCGAGGTGCGGTGTCATGGCGGGGGGCTCAGGCGGACGGCGGGACGGCATCGGGCACCAGTTCGTAAGCGAAGGCGGGGCGGACGGCGTCGTCGTCCTCCAGGAC
>NZ_JANQCJ010000096.1:0-9082 GCF_024723355.1 Micrococcus sp. HG099
GGGGCGGCGAACGCGGGCGAGCTGGTCAGGGCGCCGCCGGCGAGGACGGCGCCGGCCAGGAGGGCGCCGACGCGACGGCGGGTGCTGTGCTGCACGGAGGACTTCACTGTTGATCTCCTCGGAGGTCTGGGCCACCGGCTTCGGGACATCCGAGGGACTCGGGTCCGGGTGACTGACCTCACAGTAGGGTCGCGGCCCGGCGGCCACGAGGCCCGCGGTCGAAGTCTGCCGGATGGTCCACGCATCTCTGGCGGATCCGCCAGAGGCGGCTGGCCGATGGTGCCGCCGGGCACACAGCCGGCCCCCAGTTCCTGTGCGCCGCGTCTGCAAAGGCCTCCGCCCGGCCGGTGCAGCCACAGCCCGGGGACGCGGCCCGCTCCCGTCGAGGGACGCCCCGGGACGACGACGGCGCCGCACCCTCCTCGCGGAGGCGTGCGGCGCCGTCGGGCACGCGGGGCGTGCGCGGAGCCCCCTGCCGGATTCGAACCGGCGACCTGCTGTTTACAAGGCAGCTGCTCTGGCCAGCTGAGCTAAGGAGGCGGGCGGGCCGGCGGGCGAGGCCCCCTCCGGGGCTCGGGCCGACCGTCCCCAGGGTACAAGCCCTGCAGACGCGGCGGGGCGCCTCCGTGGTGGAGGCGCCCCGCGCGTGTCGAACCGCGGTCAGCCGGAGATCTTGGACTGCGCCCACTCCTGGAACGACTGGTCCGGGCCGCCGATGGCCCAGTTCTCGCCGTCCATGAACACGGTGGGGGTGCCGCCCACACCGGCCGCCTGGGCCTGGCGGGTGGTGTGCTCCACGGCGGAGCGGAAGGTGCCGTCTTCCACGCAGGAGGCGATGTCCGCGCCGTTGTCTCGGGCCAGCTGGGTCAGCGCGGCGTTGTCGATGCCCTTGCCGCCGTGCTCGTGGTAGGTCCCGAACAGGGCGGTGACGAAGCCGCTGTAGGCCTCGGGCTTCTGGTCCGCCACGCAGTAGGCGGCGTTGGCGGCGCGCGCCGAGTAGTTCTGGTTGTTGGGCGCGCTGAGGAAGTCGACCATGCGGTACTCGACCGTGACCTCGCCGGCCTCGAGCCACTGCTCGATCTGGGCGGCGTTGGAGGTCTCGAAGTCGGCGCAGTGCACGCAGTTGAAGTCGGCGTACAGCACGATCTCGGAGGGCTCGCCCTCGGCCGGGGCCTCGGCGGCCGGGATGGTCTCCGGCTGCTGGGCGGCGCCCTGCTCCGGCACCTCGACCGTCGAGACGTCCACCTCACGGGCGCCGGCGCCCTCGGCCAGCGCGGTGGCGGAGGTCAGCTCGATGCCGCCCTGCTTGTTGGCGGCGGCGGGGATGGGGCCGGCCGCGGCGGGCTCGTCGCCGCCGCGGTTCAGGGCGAAGGCCACGATCAGGCCGATCACCAGGATCGCGGCGAGCACGGAGCCCCAGATCACGGCGGTGCGGCGGCGGCCGTCCTTCTTGCGCTGCTGCTCCTGGATCTGGCGGGCACGCGCACGGGCGTCCGTCGCCGAGGTGTGCGAGCCTGACGTGTTCCGGGCCAAGGGTCCTCCTCGTGGGGCGGGCGGTCCGGGGCCGAGGGAGCGGACCCGGAGGTGAGGGCGGCAGGCGCGCCGCGCGAGGCGAGCATAGCGGCCCTGTCTGAAAGAATCGTGACCGTGGACACCGTCGAGACCCCCTCCCCCGACGACCGGCTGACCGTCACGGGCGCCCCCTCCGGGGACGCCTCCGAGGACCCGGCGACGGCGCTGCTCGCCCTGCCGTGGTCCACCGCCCTCGAGGACTGGCCCGAGGACGTGCTGGCCGCGCTGCCGCGCGGCATCTCCCGCCACGTGGTGCGCTTCGCCCGTGTGGGCGGCGGCGTCGTGGCCGTGAAGGAGACCACCGAGGACCTGGCGTTCCGGGAGTACCGGCTGCTGCGCCGCCTCGAGGGCGGCCCGGCGCCGTCGGTGGTGCCGGTGGCCGTGGTCACCGGGCGCACGGACGGCCGCGGCGAGCCGCTGCCGGCCGCCCTCGTGACCCGTCACCTGCACTTCTCCCTGCCGTACCGGGCCGTGTTCTCCGAGCGGCTCGAGCGCCGCACCCTGGTCCGGCTCATGGACGCCCTGGCCACCCTGCTCGTGGAGCTGCACCTCGAGGGGTTCTTCTGGGGCGACGTCTCCCTGTCCAACGTGCTGTTCCGGCGCGACGCCGGCGGCTTCGCCGCGCATCTCGTGGATGCGGAGACGGGCGAGCTGCGCGAGCGCCTCTCCGCCGGCCAGCGCGAGCACGACCTGGACGTGGCCGCCGTGAACGTGGGCGGGGAGCTGCTGGACCTGCAGGCCAGCGGCCTGCTGGACCCGGACGTGGACCCGGCCGCCACGCCCGAGCTGTTCGTGGACGCCTACCGCCGCCTGTGGGACGAGCTCACCGGGCCGCTGCTGTTCCCCCGCGCCGAGCCGTGGCGGCTGGACCGCCGCGTGCGCCGCCTGCAGGAGCTCGGCTTCGAGCTCGCGGAGTACTCCCTGCGCGCCGCCGACGCCCCGGGGATGATGCTCGCGGCGCCCGTGGAGGTCCACGCCGGCTACCACCGCCGCCGCCTCACCCGGCTCACCGGCCTGCAGGTCCAGGAGAACCAGGCCCGGCGCCTGCTCGTGGACATCGAGGCCGCCCGCCGCTCCTGGGACCCCTTCCTGGACTTGGAGGGCGCCGCCCACCGGTGGGTGGTGGAGGTCTTCGACCCCGTGGTGCGCTCCGTCCCCCTCGAGCTGCGCGCCAAGCTCGAGCCCGCCGAGGTGATGCACCAGCTCCTCGAGCACCGCTGGTACCTCTCCGAGGCCCGCGGGCAGGCGGTCCCCCTGGAGGAGGCCGTGGACTCCTACGTGGACACCGTGCTGCGCGCCCGCCGGGACGAGGACGCCGTGGCCCTGCACCCCACCACCACGATGCTGCGCACGGTCCCGCCCGCGGACGAGGCCTGAGCCCCGGCCACCGGACAGGCGGCGGGACGCGCCGCGGGCCGGAGACCGGACGGGGCCCGGCTCAGCGGCGCAGCAGCAGGAAGCCGGGCGCCGGGACCGCCGCCGGGGCCTGCCCGGGGGCGAGCGGGCCGTCGTCGCCGTGGCCGGCGAGCAGCTCGGCGCCGGCCAGGTCCGCGGGCACGGGCAGCGGCTCCTCGCCCAGTGCCGCGAGCAGCACGACGTCGGCCTCCTCGCCGGCGCGCGTGAGGCGCACGTGGCGGCGCGGGGCGTCCACCTCGGCGCGCACCCGGTCGCGGCGGGGGTCGGTGAGCTGGGGCAGGGTGCGCCGCAGCCCGATCAGCGTGCGGTAGGCCGCCAGGACGCGGGCGCCGCGCCCGTCCCCCTCGGTCTCGGACCAGTCCAGCACGGCGGAGTCCCGCGTGGCCGGGTCCTGCGGGTCCGGCACCTGCGCCGGGTCCCAGCCGTGGGCGGCGAACTCGCGCCGGCGGCCCTGGCGGACGGCCTCCCCGAGCTCCTCCTCGCGGAAGGAGGTGAAGAATGGCCACGGCGTGGCGGCGGCGAACTCCTCCCCCATGAACAGCATCGGCACGTGCGGGCCTGCCAGGAGCAGGGCCGCCTCGGCGGCGAGCGAGCCCTCCGAGAGCACCGCGGACGTGCGGTCGCCCGCGGCCCGGTTGCCCACCTGGTCGTGGTTCTGGATGCTCGCCACCCACGCGTGGTTGGGCACGTGGTCCGGCACGGGCCGGCCGTGGTCGCGGCCGCGGAAGGTCGAGCGGGTGCCGTCGTGGAAGTACGTGCGCTCCATGACCTTCGCGACCGCCTCGAGCGGAGCGAAGTCCGCGTAGTAGCCGTGCGTCTCCCCGGTGGCGGCCACGTGCAGGGCGTGGTGGACGTCGTCGTTCCAGGCGGCGGCCAGGCCGAGCCCGCCGGCCTCGCGCGGCAGCACGAGGCGTGGGTCGTTGAGGTCGGACTCCGCCATGAGCGGCACCGGCCGGCCGGTGCGGGCGGCCACCTCGTCCGCGAGCGCGGCCATCTCCTCGAGCAGGTGCACGGCGCGGCCGTCGCGCAGCGCGTGGACGGCGTCCAGGCGCAGGCCGTCCACGCGCATGTCCTCGAGCCAGAAGCGCACGTTGTCCAGCACGAGGCGGCGCACCTCGTCCGAGTGGGCGGCGTCCAGGTTCAGGCCGTCGCCCCAGCCGGTGCCGCCGGGGCCCAGGTAGGGCCCGAACACGGGCAGGTAGTTGCCGGAGGGGCCGAGGTGGTTGTGGACCACGTCCTGCACCACGCCCAGGCCGGCGGCGTGCGCGGCGGCCACGAAGCGGCGGTAGGCGGCGGGCCCGCCGTAGGACTCGTCGACGGCGGACCAGGCCACGCCGTCGTAGCCCCAGTTCCGGGGCCCGGAGAAGGAGTTCACGGGCAGCAGCTCCACGTGGGTGATCCCGAGGTCCGCCAGGTGCGGCAGGCGCTCGATCGCGGAGTCCAGGGTGCCCTCGGCGGTGAAGGTGCCCACGTGCATCTCGTACAGCACGGCCCCGCGCAGCCCGCCGCCCTGGGGCTCGGCGGGGTCCGCCTGCCCGGTGCGGTCATCGTCCGGCCATGCGAAGGCCTGCCTGGCGACGTCGCGGCGCGAGGGCCCGTGGACGGTGTCCGGCTGGCGGCGGGAGCGGGGGTCCGGAACGGGGTCGGACCCGTCCACCCGGTAGCCGTAGCCGGGGTCGGCGTCGTCGGCCGCGGTGTCGAGGCCGAGCGCGGCGAGCGGATCCTCGACCGGCGTCCACCAGCCGCCGGCGGCGGGGTCCATGGCCACGACGGCGGCGGCGGGCCACCGGTCCTCGGCGTCGTGGAGGGCGCCCGGCTCGGCGGTGACGAGGACGAGCTCCACGGTCTCGGCGTCGGGCGCCCACACGGCGTAGGGGGTGGCGCGGGCCGCGTCGACGGCGGCCCGCTCGGCCGCCGCGGGGTCCACGCGGTCCTCGCCGAGGGGGCGCAGGCCGGCGGTGTCGGAGTCGGGTCGGGTGCGGGTCACGGGGTGGCCTCCTCGGCGCGGGCGGGGACGAGCAGGGCGACGGGCAGGGTGCTCAGCAGCTCGTCGAGGCGGACGGCGCCGCGGGCGTCGGGGTGCACGGGGCGGCCGGTGACGGCGTCCTCCCAGCGTCCCGGCGGCAGGGTCACCACGGTCTCGCCCCAGCCGCCGGCCGCGGCGAGGTGCACGGGCCAGCGGGTGGCCACGGCGAGGGCACCGCCGCGGTCGAAGGCCACCGCGTGCTCGGCGGCCGGGCCGGAGACGTCGAGCCGGCGATGCCGGGTGAACAGCTCGGGCCGGTCCCGCCGGGCGCGCAGCACGGCGGCGACGACGGCGAGCTTGGCGGCGTCGGCGTCGTCCAGGCCGGGCACATGGCCGGCGTCGAGGCGGTCCAGCAGGTCGGCGCGGGCGTGGAAGTCCACGGGGCGGCGGTTGTCCGGGTCCACGAGGGAGGGCACGGGCAGCTCGGTGCCCTGGTAGACGTCCGGCACGCCGGGGGCGGCGAGCTGGACGAGCTTGTGGCCGAGCTGGACCACGAGGCCGGGCTCGGCGATGCGGTCCGCGACCGCCTGCACGGCGCCGCGCGCGGGGCTGTCCGGTGCGGTGACGGCGCGGGCGAGATCCTCGAGGCGGCCCTCGAACTCCGGGTCCTGGTCCGTCCAGGTGGTGGACAGGGCCGCCTCCCGGGATGCCTTCTGCAGGAAGCCCAGGATCCGCTCGGTCGAGGGGGCGGTGCCGTCCGTGGGCCACACGCCCACGATCGACTCCCACAGCAGGCGCTCGGCGCCCTCGTCCCCGAGCGGGTGCAGGGCGCGCAGCCCCGCCAGCTCCCCCGCCCAGCGCTCGGGCTCCTCGGCGAGGACCGCGATCCGGGCGCGGACGTCCTCACCGCGCTTGGTGTCGTGCGTGCTCAGGGCGGTCATGGCGGTGGGCCATGCGGCCTGGCGGACCTGCTGCGCCGCGTGGAACGCGTCGAGGGACAGCTGCACGTGCGCGGGGTCCCCGCCGACCTCGTTGAGGTTGGCCCAGCGGGTCCAGCGATAGAACGAGCGGTCCTCCACGCCCTTGGCCATCACCATGCCGGAGGTCTGCTGGAAGCGGCGGGCCACCGGGGAGTCGGGGTCCGCGAGCTCGGGGCCGAGGTCCGCCAGCACGGGCGCGAGGGCCGGCTCGGCCTCGCCCGCGTCCGCGAGCGCGCGCTCGAGCACGGCAAGGCCGACGGGCAGGTACGTGCGGTACACGGGCAGCCGGGAGAGGACGGCGGCGAACGCGGCGGCCACGTCCGCGTCCGCGTGGGCGCCGAGCGCGTGCACGCCGCGGACCTCGCGGACCAGGCGGGCGGTCTCGGCGGCGAGAGAGCCGGTGGCCACGTCCCGCTTGGCCTCGGCCACCACCTCGTCCCAGTCGCGACGACGGCGCTCGTCCTCGTCCGGGCCGCCGGCCGCGACGGGGTGCATGAAGACGCGCTCGACCTCGCCCAGGGCGTCGTAGCCGGTGGTGCCGTCCACGTCCCAGTCGGCGGGCAGCTCCTCGCCGGGCTCGAGGATCTTCTCCACCACGAGGTACCCCTCGGGCAGCACGTGCGAGCGCAGGCGCCGCACATAGCCGGCAGGGTCGGCCAGGCCGTCCGGGTGGTCCACGCGCAGCCCCTGGACGAGGCCCTCGCGGACCCAGCGGGCGGGCTCGGCGTGGACGGCGTCGAAGACCTCCGGGTCCTCCACCCGCACCCCGGCGAGGGTGGTGACGGTGAAGAAGCGGCGGTAGTTCAGCTCGGCGTCCCCGCGGCGCCAGCCGATGAGCCGGTAGTGCTGGCGGGCGTGCACCGCGCGGGCCAGGCGCGCGCGCTCGGGGGTCGGCTCGTCCGCGGGATCGGCCCCGGCGAAGACGTCCGCGGCGCGCAGCCCGGTCTCCTCCTCGGCGGCCGCGAGGGAGCCGGGCGCCAGCGGGTAGCGCGTGTCCCAGTGGCGCAGCCGCCCGCCGTCGTCGCCGGTCTCCACCACGAGCCGGTCCAGCTCGGCCTCGGCCTCGCCGTCGGGGCCGTCGCCGAGGACGGGCAGGAGCACCCGGCCCTCCCCGGCGGTCCAGTCCACGTCGAACCAGGGGGCGTGCGCCGCCTCGGAGCCGTGCGTGAGCAGGTCCCACCAGGCGGGGTTCGCCTCGGGGGTCGCCACGCCCACGTGGTTGGGCACGATGTCCACGAGCACGCCGAGGCCGGCCTCCCGCGCCGCGCGGGCGACGGCTTCGAGACCCTCGGCGCCCCCGCGGGCCGCGTCCAGCCGGGTGGGGTCCACCACGTCGTACCCGTGGTCCGACCCAGGCTCGGCCTCGAGGATCGGGGAGAGGTAGAGCCAGCCCACGCCGAGACGCCGCAGGTAGGGCACGAGCCCGGCCACGGACTCCAGGGGCAGGTCCGGCCCGACCTGGAGCCGGTAGGTCGAGGAGGGGACGGGGCGCTCGGTCGAAGTGCTCACTCGGCGACGCTAGCAGAGGCCCCGGACGCCGCATCAGGGCCGACGGACGGCCCCGCCGCGGGGCCGGCGCGCGCGAGCCCGGCCCTCGGGGCCCGCCCCGTCAGGCCCCGCCGATGACGTCGATGAAGATGTCGTCCCCGATGAAGGGCTCGCCCGAGGGGTCGACCAGGACCATCTCGTCCTTCAGCACGGTCCCGTCGGGCTGCGTGAGGTCGATGATGAACCCCGTGCCGGACTGGCGGATCCGCTCGACGTCGGTGTAGCCGTACTTGGCGGTGAGGTTCTGGCGCAGCGCGTCCAGCCCGGCCAGGTGGGTCCAGACGCCCACGCCCGCCAGCACGACGGCGGCCACGAGGCCCACGACGCCCACCCGGCGCTGGAGCCGGGTGTTGTCCAGGACGTCCACCTCCGTGTTGCGCCCGTGGGCGGCGGCGTGGCGCCGATGCCGGCGCTCCCGCCAGACCCCGGCGGCCAGCAGCGCCGCGCCGATCACGAGGGCCAGCAGGGCGGCCCAGTAGGCGATCCAGGGGGTGGTGAGGTCGACGCGCTCGAAGGCCATGCCCCAGTGTGGCACAGCCCACACCGAGGTCGGCACGGCAGCGGGGTCGTCACCGGGGCCGGGTCGTCACGGCAGCGGGGCACCCCGCGCGGCGGTCCACAGCCGGTGCCACTGGGCGGAGTCCATGGCCTCCGCCGCGGCCGCGGCGTCCGCGCAGGCCGCGATCCGCCCGGGGTCCTGGGACCCGATGACGGGCCGCACGCCCCAGGGCAGGCGCAGCAGCCACGCCAGCACCACGGCCTCGCGGCTGGTGTCCAGCTCCCGGGCGACCTCGCCCACGACGCCGGCCGCGCCGTCGTCGCCGGAGGAGAAGCGGCCCTGGCCCAGGGACCCCCAGGCCTGCAGCTCGATCCCCTCCGCCGCGCACACGCGGCCGAGGTCCGCGACGTCCGCGTCCGCGGCGGCGCTCGGATGGTTGGCCAGGATCACCGACTCCACGAGGGTGCGGTGGTGCAGGCCGAGCTCGACCTGCACGCACGCCAGGCCGGTGCCGTCGGCGGACTGGGCGGCCAGCTCGCGCTGGAACTCGAGCGTCCGGCCCACGCCGAGGTTGGAGACGCCGAGCTTGCCCACCAGCCCCTCCTCTCGCGCGTCGAGGAAGGCGCGCACGGTGTCCGCCACCGGCGTGAGCACGTCCGGACGGTGGATCACCAGGGTGTCCACGCGCAGCTCCCCGAGGCGGGCGAGCGAGCCCTCGAGGCGGGCGCGCACGTACTCGGGCGAGGAGTCGTAGCGCACCATCGGCCGCCCGTCGGCGTCCACCTCGTCCAGCACGATCCCGCACTTGGTCTGCACCTTCAGCGCGGAGCGCTCCTCATAGGGCAGCTCGTGCAGCAGCGCCCCCACGGTCTCCTCGGACACGCCGGCCCCGTAGATGTCCGCCGTGTCCAGCAGGTCGACCCCGGCGTCGATGCCGGCGCGCAGGGCACCGCGGGCCCGCTCGCGGGCGGCCTCCGCGTGCTCCGGCCCGGCGGGCGCGAGCAGGGCCGGCCCCTCCCCCGGGGCCGGGGCGGGGGCCGCACCCCAGGCCATGGTGCCGAGGACGATCGGGCCGGCGGAGGCCGGCGCGGGGTCGAGGGG
>NZ_JANQCJ010000097.1:0-9041 GCF_024723355.1 Micrococcus sp. HG099
GGTCCATGCCGTCCCCGCTCATGCCGCGCCCCGTCCGGGCAGCCGGCGGGCGCCCTCGGAGGGGGAGCCCGGGGGCAGCGCCCGGGGGCCGGCCTCGCGGGGGTCGTCCACGACGTCGCCGGTCAGGACCACGGGGGAGGCCGGGCCGGGCGCGTCGGCCGGGCGGGCGGTGAGCTCGGGGCCCTCCGCCGGGACCGCGCGCAGGCTGCCGGCCTGCCGGGGGCCGGCGTTGTTCACCTGGACCACGGCCACGTAGGGCAGGGCCACCGCGCCGAGGATGAACAGCAGCTGCCACCAGCCCGTGGTGAACAGGGCGGCGCCGAAGCAGACGGTGCGGATGAGCATCTGGACGAGGTACACCTTCATGCGCGCCTCACGGTCCTCGCTGCGGGGGGCGGAGGCGGTCGTCACCCCCTGGACCTGCGGCCCCGTCGCGCGCCCGGCGCGGGCGGGACGGCCGGCCCGGGAGCCGGCGGCGGAGCTGGTCATGGCGGATCCTCCTGGCACGTCGGGTCACGGAGGGACCCTGCGCGGCCTCGGACGTAGAGTGGTGGTTCACAGGCCGACGCGCCCGTCGGCGGCGTCCCTCGGGACGACGGCGACGCGGGGGCGCGCCGGTGCTCCAGTCTAGTCCCGTCCCGCCCGGAAGGTGCCCCATGGCCGATCAGACCACCCCGACCGCAGCGGACGCGAAGGCCTCCGGCCGCAGCGTCCTCGTCACCGGAGGCAACCGCGGCATCGGCCTGGCCATCGCCCGCGCCTTCGCCGCGAACGGCGACCGCGTGGCCGTCACCTCCCGCTCCGGCGAGGGCCCCGAGGGCGTGCTCGCCGTGCGGGCCGACGTGACGGACGCCGCGTCCGTGGACGCCGCCTTCCGCGAGGTGGAGCAGGCCCACGGCCCGGTGGAGGTCCTCGTGGCCAACGCGGGCATCACCAACGACCAGCTGCTGCTGCGCATGTCCGAGGAGGACTTCACCTCCGTCGTCGACACCAACCTCACGGGCGCCTTCCGCGTGGTCCAGCGCGCCACCAAGGGCATGATGCGCCTCAAGCGCGGCCGCATCATCCTCGTCTCCTCCGTGGTGGGCCTGCTCGGCTCGCCCGGCCAGGTGAACTACGCGGCCTCCAAGTCCGGCCTCGTGGGCATGGCCCGCTCGATCACCCGCGAGCTCGGCGCCCGCGGCGTGACCGCCAACGTCGTGGCCCCCGGCTACATCGACACCGAGATGACCCAGTCCCTCGGTGAGGACCTGAAGGCCCAGTACAAGAAGTCGATCCCCGCTGGCCGCTTCGCGCAGCCGGAGGAGGTCGCCGACGTCGTGCGCTGGCTCGCCTCCGACGAGGCCGCCTACATCTCCGGCGCCGTGATCCCCGTGGACGGCGGCCTGGGCATGGGCCACTGACCCGCCCTCCCGCCCATCGCAGAGCAGACAGGAAGCACACGAACATGACTGAGAAGGACCTCACCGGGCGCGGCGTCGTCGTCACCGGATCCTCCCGCGGCATCGGCGCCGCCACCGCCGAGCTGCTCGCCGCCCGCGGCGCGGGCGTCGTGGTGAACTACCGCCAGAAGGCGCCCCGCGCGAACAAGGTGGTGCAGAAGATCGAGGAGGCCGGCGGCCGCGCCGTGGCCGTGGGCGGAGACGTGACCTCCGCCGAGGACCGCGCCGCGCTGCTCGACGCCGCGGTGGAGAACTTCGGCTCCCTGGATGTGCTCGTCCTCAACGCCTCCGGCGGCATGGAGTCCCAGTTCGGCGAGGACTACGCCATGAAGCTCAACCGGGACGCGCAGGCGGCGCTGGCCGACGCCGCCCTCGAGCGCATGTCCGCCGGCGGGCAGATCGTGTTCGTCACCTCGCACCAGGCGCACTTCATCGACGAGGTCGCCACCATGGACTCCTACGAGCCCGTGGCCCGCTCCAAGCGTGCCGGCGAGGACGCCCTGCGCGAGCGGATCCCCGCGTTCGAGGCCAAGGGCGTCGGCTTCGCCGTCGTCTCCGGCGACATGATCGAGGGCACCATCACGGCCACGCTGCTCGACCGTGCCGAGCCGGGCGCGATCGACGCCCGCCGCGAGGCCGCCGGCCGGCTGTACTCCGTGGAGGAGTTCGCCGCCGAGGTGGCCGCGCTCGTGGGCCGGGACGACCTCGAGGTCGGCCACACCGAGCTCGTGGGCGGCGCCCGCGACTTCCTCGCCCGCGGCCAGGGCTGACCACCGCGCCGACGCACGACGCCCCCGGCCCTGACGGGTCCGGGGGCGTCGTGCGTCCGCGGGCGGATCCGCCGGGGTCAGGGGCAGCTCAGAGGCCCAGGAGCCAGCGCAGCGGGGTGAACGAGGGGACGTCGACGACGACGTCCGCGTGCTCCCGCAGCACGGGCTTGGCGCACAGCGCCACCCCGGCGCCGGCGGCGTCGAGCAGGTCGATGTCGTTGGCCCCGTCGCCCACGCCCACGGCCTGCTCGGGGGACAGGCCCGCGTCCTCGGCCCAGGCGCGCAGCATGGCGGCCTTCGCGGCCCGGTCCACGACGTCGCCCGCCACCCTGCCGGTCAGGTGCCCGTCGTGCACCTCGAGCTCGTTGGCGCAGTAGGCGTGCACGCCCCACGCCTGGGCGAGCGGCGCGAGCACCTGGGTGAAGCCGCCGGAGACGGCGCACACCCGCCCGCCGGCCGCGGTGACCGCCTCGATCAGCGCGAGCGCGCCGGCGGTGGGCCGGATCGCGCGCACCACGTCGTCCACCACTCCCACCGGCAGGCCCGCGAGCGCCTCCACGCGGGCGTGGAGGGAGGCGGCGAAGTCCAGCTCGCCGCGCATGGCCCGCTCGGTGACGGCGGCGACCTCGGCCTCGCGGCCGGCGTGGGCGGCGAGCAGCTCGATGACCTCCTGCCGGATCAGCGTGGAGTCCACGTCCGTCACCACGAGCGGCACGGGCGCCTCGGCGACGGCGGCCGGCAGCGTGTGCACGACCCAGCCCGGGCCGGGCTCCGGGGCGGCGGCCCATTCGTCCGCGGCGAACCGCCAGGCCAGCAGGCCGTCGTCGAGGAGCCGCTCAGCGTCGTCGGGGACGCCCGCCGGGGGCGTGCGGTCGGCGAGGAGGGCGGGGTCGGCGGTGACCACGAGGCGGCGCAGGGTGCTCATGCGCCGCATCCTAGGCGGGGGACGGGGTCGGCGGGCCCGTGCGTCGCTGAAGCGTCGTCCCGCGGGCCGGACTAGGGTGGAGCCCATGACCCTTCCCGCGCCTTCCGACGACTGGTTCCTCCCGGACGAGGACGCCGTGCTGCAGATGCGCCGCGTGCGCGTGCGCCGCGGCCAGACCGACATCCTCGGCCCCCTGGACTGGACGGTCCGGGCGGGGGAGCGGTGGATCGTGATGGGGCCGAACGGCGCCGGCAAGTCCACCTTGCTCCAGATCGCCGCCACCCGCCTGCACCCGACCGGCGGCGACGTCGCGATCCTCGAGGAGGTGCTCGGCGCCGTCGACGTGTTCGAGCTGCGCCCGCGCATCGGCCTGTCCTCTGCGCAGCTGGCCGCGCAGGTCCCTCACGGGGAGAAGGTGCAGGACGCCGTGGTCACGGCCGCGTACGGGGTGACCGGCACGTGGCGCGAGAGCTACGAGGACGAGGACCGCATGCGGGCCCTGGGCCTGGTCTCCTCCTGGGGGCTCTCCCGGCTGGCGCACCGGCGCTTCGGCACCCTCTCCGAGGGTGAGCGCAAGCGCGTGCTGATCGCCCGCTCCCTCATGACCGACCCCGAGCTGCTGCTCCTGGACGAGCCGGCCGCCGGCCTGGACCTCGCCGGCCGCGAGGCCCTCGTGGCCCAGCTCAGCGAGCTGGCCCGGGACGAGGACGCGCCCGCGCTCGTGCTCGTCACCCACCACCTCGAGGAGGTGCCCCCGGGCTTCACGCACGCGCTGCTGCTGCGCGACGGCGACGCGGTGGCCGCGGGCCCGATCGAGCAGACCCTCACGGAGGAGCACCTCTCGGCCGCCTTCGACACGCCCCTGCGCGTGACGCGGACGGATGGCCGCTACACCGCCGTCGCCCAGTGATCGACCTGCTCGGCGCGGACGTCCTCGGGCTGGAGCTCTGGCAGGCCCTGCTGGTGCTGCTGGCCGGCTTCTGGGCCGGCACGATCAACTCCGTCATCGGCTCCGGCACGCTCGTCACCTTCCCGACCCTCGTGGCGGTCGGGTTCCCGCCCGTCACCGCGCAGATCTCGAACGCCATGGGCCTGGTGGCCGCGGGCTTCTCCGGCGTGTTCGGCTACCGCCGCGAGCTCAAGGAGTCCGGCGCCGTGCTGCCGGTGCTCACCGTGGCCTCGCTGCTGGGCGGCGTGCTCGGCGCCTTCCTGCTGATCCTGCTGCCGGCCGAGGTGTTCGGCGTGGCCGCGCCCGTGCTCATCGTGGTCGCGCTGGCCTTCGTGGTGCTCCAGCCGCGCCTGCAGGCCTGGGTCCGGCGCCGCTCGGCGGCGCGCGAGGGCGGTGTCGTGGACGTCCCGGCCCGGCCGAGCCGGCCCGTCAGCCCCGTGCTCTGGGTCCTCGTGTTCCTGGCCGGCGTGTACGGCGGGTACTTCGTGGCGGCCCAGGGCGTGCTGTTGATGGGCATCCTCGGCGTGTTCCTCGTGGGCGGCACCCTCGTGCACGCCAACGCGATCAAGACCTGGCTCTCGCTGGCGGTCAACCTCGTCGCCGCGACGTCGTACCTGCTGTTCGCCTTCGACCGCATCGACTGGACCGCGGTGCTGCTCATCGCCGCGTCCTCCATGGTGGGCGGCCTCGTGGGCGCCCGGATCGGCCGGCGGATCTCGCCGACGGTGCTGCGCATCGTGATCGTGGTGGTGGGCCTGGCGGGACTCGTGAGCATGGTCCTGCGGCTGGTGGACGGTGGCTGAGCCGGCGGCGACGGCGGGTCCGGACGGCCGGGAGGTCCGGCTCGCCCGGGCCGAGGACCTCGCGGACCCCCGGCTCGCCCCGTACACCACGCTCACGGACGCGGCCCTGCGCCGCCGCGTGGACGCCGAGCACGGCGTGTTCCTCGCCGAGTCCTCCCAGGTGGTGCGCCGGGCCCTGGCCGCCGGGCACACCCCCCGCTCCTTCCTGCTGGGGGACCGGTACCGCGAGTCGTTCGCCGACGTGCTCGCCGTGCACCCGGACGTGCCCCTGTTCACGGGCCCGGACGAGGTGCTCACCTCTCTCACCGGCTTCCACCTGCACCGCGGCGCCCTGGCCGCGATGGACCGCCCCGCGCCGCGCCTCGTGACGGACGTGCTCGCCGGCGCCCGGCGGGTGCTCATCGCCGAGGATCTCGTGGACCACACCAACCTCGGGGCGGTGGTCCGCTCGGCCGTGGCCCTGGGCTGGGACGCGCTGCTGCTCACCCCGCAGGCCGCCGACCCGCTCTACCGACGCGCGATCCGCGTGTCCATGGGCACCGTGTTCCGCCTGCCCTGGGCGCGGCTGGAGGGGCCCGTCGCCGAGGCGGTGCCCGCGCTGCGGGAGGCCGGGTTCGCGGTGGCCGCGCTCGAGGTGACCGGGCGGGCCGTGGGCCTGGACGGCCCGGAGCTGGAGCCGCTGCGCTCGGCCGACCGGCTGGCGCTCGTGCTGGGCCAGGAGGGTCCGGGCGTCCGGCCCGAGACGCTGGCGCACACCGACGCCGACGTCGTCATCCCCATGCCCGACGGCGTCGACTCGCTCAACGTGGCCGCCGCGGCGGCCGTGGCGCTGTGGGAACTGAGGTCCCGTTGAGCGGGGCGCTGAGCGCGGAGCCGGGGCGGGACGGCGCGGGTCGGGGACGGTGGCGACACGCCCCGGACGCCCCGCTGGGAGCGACGGGCGCCGGTGGGGTAGAGTGGGCGGTCGGTCCGCCGTCGGGCGTGCCCCCGATCCCACCTCTCGCGCCCCTGGTCCCAATCAGGCGGCTGACACGAAGGATGCACCATGAAGTCTGAGATCCACCCGGATTACCGCTACGTCATCTTCAACGACCTCGCCTCCGGCGAGAAGATCCTCACCCGCACCACCGCGAACTCGCAGAAGACCGCGGAGTGGGAGGACGGCAACACCTACCCGGTGATCGACGTCGAGATCTCGGCCGCCTCGCACCCGTTCTACACGGGCAAGCAGCGCATCATGGACACCGCCGGCCGCGTGGAGCGCTTCAACGCGCGCTTCAAGGGCTTCGGCGGCTCCAAGTGATCGCAGCGGCCTGAGCCGCTCTCACACCAGCACGACGACGGGCCCCGCGCCCCCGGACCATCCCGGGCGGCGCGGGGCCCGTCCGCATCCCCCGGCCCTTTCGTGCGGGAAACGGGAGCCTTCCCTGGCCCTTTCGTGCGGGAGACGGGAGCCTTCCCCGGCGCGTCGGCACCCGTCGGCGTCCGTCGGCGTCCGTCGGCGTCCGACGGACCCGACCCCTCTGCGCCCTCGGCGGACCGCCTGGCCGCGCCCCGCGCGTCGTCCCTAGGCTGGCGGGCATGACCACGCATCACGGCGAGTACAAGGTGGTCGGCGGCAAGCTCGTGGCCGCCGACCTGACCATCGACGACGGCCGCATCGCCGCGGCCAGCATCAACGGCGACTTCTTCCTCGAGCCGGACGAGGCCCTCCAGGACCTCAACGCGGCCGTCACCGGCCTCTCGGCCGACGCCGAGCACCGCGTCATCCAGGCCGCCGTCGAGGCCGGCCTGCGCGAGGACGCCGAGCTGTTCGGCGTGGACGCCCACGCCATCGCCACGGCGGTGCGCCGCGCCCTCGGCAAGGCGACCACCTGGGAGGACCACGAGTGGGAGATCATCCCGCCCGAGCCCCTGCCGATCGCGCTCACCGTCGCCCTGGACGAGGTGCTCACGCGCCAGGTGGCCGAGGGCCGCCGTCGGCCCACCATGCGCCTGTGGCAGTGGAACGAGCCCGCCGTGGTGATCGGCGCCTTCCAGTCGCTGGCCAACGAGGTGGACCCGGAGGGCGCGAGCCGCCACGGCATCAACGTGGTGCGCCGCATCTCCGGCGGCGGGGCCATGTTCATGGAGGCGGACAACTGCGTCACCTACTCTCTGCACGTGCCGCGCTCCCTCGTGGACGGGCTCGAGACCGCGGAGTCCTACCCGTTCCTCGACGAGTGGACCATGGACGCCCTCTCCCGGCTCGGCGTGCAGGCGTTCTACCAGCCGCTCAACGACATCGCCACGGACCAGGGCAAGATCGGCGGGGCGGCCCAGAAGCGGGTCGGGCAGGACGGTCTCCTGCACCATGTGACCATGAGCTATGACATTGACGCGGACAAGATGCTCGAGGTCCTGCGCATCGGCCGCGAGAAGCTCAAGGGCAAGGGTGTGGCCTCCGCGAAGAAGCGCGTGGACCCGCTGCGCCGTCAGACCGGCGTCGCGCGCCCGGAGATCTGGGAGACCATGATGGCCACGTTCGAGGAGCGCTACGGCGCCCGCCGCGTGGAGCTCGACGACGCCACGCGTGCCGAGGCCGAGGAGCTCGCGCGCACGAAGTTCGGCACGCAGGAGTGGACCGCCCGCGTGCCGTGACCGGCCCGGCCGGGGCGTGGGGCGGCCGGCGTGGCAGGATCGGCGCATGAGCGACGACGACGCCGCGCCCGTCCGCCTGGTGGCGCGCTCCGACGCCCCGGCGCGGCCGCGGACCACCGTGGCCGTGGAGTGTGTGCTCGAGCTGGAGCTCGCCGACGGCCGGCGCGTGTCGCTGCTGACCGACCGCGGGTGGAGCTCGAGCGCGGGCTGGGACGGGCTCACCCCGTCGGAGGTGGCCGAGACGGCCGTGACGGTCACCGGCCCGGACGAGCCCGCCCCCGGGATGACCGCTGCCCAGGAGGAGGACGCCCACTGGGAGCACCTGGCCGCGCTGGCGCAGGCCGCCGGAGTGACGATCCCGGCCGGCGCGCTGCGGGCGCTGCCGCTGGAGACGGAGGCATCCGCCGCGCTCGAAGCGCTGGCGGCGCGAGGCCGGGACCGGGCCGAGGCGCTCACCGCCCTCCTGGGCCTGCCCGAGGACCCCTCGGCACCCGCCCGCCCGAGGACGCGCTCAGCGCGACGGCGGTCGCCGGACTTCAGAGGGCGCTCGCCGAGCGGGTCGGCGTGGACCCGGATGCGTCCTCGACCCCGCGGCCCTGGGCGCGCGCCTGGGCCGCGAGGTCGAGCAGGTCGAGGAGCGGTGGATCCTCGCCGCCGACATGAACGCGCTCTCCTTGAACCCCCGTGGCGGGGCGGAGCACCTGGCCCGGCACGCGGTCCTGGTGGCGGCGCTGCGGGAGCGGCCCGTCGTCGTCGAGACCGCGGCGGCGGGGGACCGGACCGCCCTGCGCGCGGCGAACGAGCTGGGGCTGCGCCGCGTGGGACGCGAGCTGCGGTTCCTGGTCCGCTGACGGATCCGCAATCCCCCGGGAGCCTCCCGTCTCCCGCACGACAGCGGTGGGGGAGGCTCCCGTCTCCCGCACGAAAGCGGGGGAGCGGGGGAGGGTCAGGCGGTCGGCTGGGCCGCCTGCACGCGCAGGGACCGGCGCAGCTGGTCCGTGTGCTCCACCACGAGGCGGCGCAGGGCGCCGGGGGCGTCGGGGTGCTCGTCGAGCCAGCGCTGTGCCGAGGCGAGGGTCGGGTGGGACTCCTGCGCCGCGGCGTCGCCGGCCACCGCGTCCTGGTGGCCCGGGAAGAGCCCGCCGATCGCCCGGCTCGCCAGCCCGTTGGAGCGCGAGGCCCACACCTGCTCCAGGCGCTGCCAGAAGCCCGCCTCGTGCTCGGCGAGGAGCTCCACGTCCCCGGCGGCGAAGCCCGCGGCCGTGGCCGAGAGCAGGTCGTTGGACAGCTCGACCCCGTCGGCCGTGCGCCCGGCCATCACGGCCTCCCACGCGGCGGCCTTCACGGCCGGCTCCGGCCGGGCGGCCGTCGCCAGGCGGTGCCAGGTCACGGTCTGGGCGGTGCGGCCGGCCGCGAGCTCGGCGTCGAGCCGGGCCTCGTCCGCCTGCCCGGTGGCCGCGAGGGCCTGGAGCACGAGCCAGCGGATCTCCGCGTCCACGGCCAGGCCGGGGG
>NZ_JANQCJ010000098.1:0-8961 GCF_024723355.1 Micrococcus sp. HG099
CTCGTCAATGTGCGCCTGGATCACCTCGGGCGGAAGGGAGGCCGGGCTCGCGTCCCCGAAGGTCGCGGCGGCGACGGCGGCGATGGCGGCGGCGTCCTCCGGGCGGGCGGGGCGGACGTGGGCGGGGTCCATCCAGTGCAGCTCGACGATCTCGTCGGTGGGCGCGGGCGTCTCGTGCCGGGCGACGGGTCGCCACAGCGCGAACACCTCGGAGTGGAGGGCGGCGCCGGGCTCGTTGGCGGCGTCGGTGTCCCACGCGCCCAGGCGGGTGAGCTCGTCGGGGCGCAGGCGCAGCCCGGTCTCCTCGGCCACCTCGCGGACGGCGGTGTCCAGCGGGTCCTCACCGGGCAGGTGCTTGCCGCCGGGGAACATGAACATGGTGGTGCCGGCCTTGCGGACGGTGAGCACGCGACGGTCCGGGCGGGCCAGCACGACGGCGGACACGCGGATGGTCTCGACCGCCGCGGCGGCGCCGGTCTCACCGGGGACGGCGGCCTGGCCGGGCGCGGCGGCACCCATCCCACGGGACTCGGCGGAGACGGAGGACGAGGAGGGGACGGAGCCGGACGGGGAAGGACTCATGGCTCCATCTTCTCCCGTCCGGCTCAGAGGAGCGTGAGTCCGACCTTCGCGGCGATCACCAGCATGAGCACGCCCACGGCGGCGTCCACGATCCGCCAGGTGCGCGGCGTGTTCATGTACGGCGCGAGCCGGGTGCCGCCCCAGCCGAGCGCGGTGAACCACACGAGCGAGGCCGCCACGGCGCCGCCCACGTACACCCACTTCCCGGGGCCGTAGGTCTGGGCGAAGGTGCCCATCATCACCACGGTGTCCAGGATCGCGTGGGGGTTGAGGAAGGAGACGGACAGGGCGAGCAGCACGATCCGCGGCAGCGGCGTCTGCGGGGCGCTCAGCACCACGCGGCGCGGCTGCACCCGCTGCTTCACGGCCACGCCGCCCGACCTGCCGTCAGCACCCCGCTCCCCCGGACGAGTCCCGCACAGTCGGGGGTTACCCACGGGTATAACCCCGACGGTGCGGGACTCGTCTCCGAGGGGGTCATGGCCACGCCCCATCCCGACGCCGGCCCCCACCGGCACTGCGCGGCCCTCGGCGCTGCGCCCGGTGAAGTCGGCGGAGAGGCGGCCGGTGGCCGGGTCGATCAGGGGCAGCTCGCCGGTGAGCGCGGCGATCTCGCCGTCCGTGAGGCCGACCGCGGGGCCCTCGGCCTCGGCGGCCGCGGCGAGCGTGCGCTGCCCGCGCACGGCCGAGCGCAGTGCGCCCGCGGCGAACCACACGAGGTAGACCACGCCGGCCACGGTGAGGGCGGTGACGAGCCACGGCCACCGCTCGGCCGCCACGCCGATCCCCGCGGCGCCGAGGGCGAGCAGGGCCACGTCCCCCACGAAGCACACGATCAGGACCGTCCACACGCGGTCGCGTCGGACGATCTGGCGCAGCAGGAACAGCGTCTGGGCGCCGATCGCGACGATGAGGGCGAGGTAGGTCAGGAAGCCGGTGGCGAAGATGGTCACCGGGAGAGGATAGGAACCGTTCGCAGGTCCGCACCATCGCGATGCCCTTCAGGATCTGAAGGGATCCTTCATCTGGCCGGACTACCCTGGACGGCGTGAACTCGGACCACCTGCGCGCCCTCGTCTCCGCCGTGGACCACGGCACCTTCGACGCCGCGGCGGACGCCCTGCGGATCTCCGGCTCGGCCTTCTCCCAGCGCGTCAAGGCCCTCGAGCGGCAGGTGGGCCAGGTGCTCCTGGCCCGCACCGTGCCCGTGCGCCCGACCCCCGCCGGGGAGCGCATGCTCCGACTGGCCCGGCAGACCCTCGCCCTCGAGGAGGAGGCCCTCGCCTCGCTCGGCCGGGGCGACGGCGGCCGCGTCCCGGTGCGCGTGGCGCTCAACGCCGACTCCCTGGACACGTGGTGGGAGCCGGTGCTGCGCGAGGCGGCGACGTGGGACGACGTCGTCCTGCAGCTGCGCACCGAGGACCAGGAGCACACCGCGTCCCTGCTGCGGGACGGCACCGTGGTCGCCGCCGTCACGGACGACCCGACGCCCGTGTCCGGCTGCACCTCCACCCCGCTGGGCACGATGCGCTACCACGCGGTGTGCGCGTCCTTCCTGCTGGAGATGCACCGGGACGAGCGCGGCCGGCTCGACCTCGCCGCCCTGCCCCGGGTGGACTACGGCCTCCGCGACGGCCTGCAGCGCACGGTGCTGCGCCGCGCCGCCCGGGGCCGCGCCGCCTTCGACCCGCCGCACCACCTCGTGCCCTCGGTGCAGTCCTACCTGCGCGCCGTCGAGCTGGGGCTGGGCTGGGGCATGCTGCCCTCGGCCCAGCTCCCGCCCGGCGTCCTCGAGGGCCGGCACCCGGACCTCGAGCCGGTGCCCTCGCTCGGGACCGTGGACCTGACCCTGCACTGGCAGCGCTGGTCCGCGGGGACGGCAGCGCTGGACCGGCTCACGGACGCCGTCCTGCGAGCCGCGCCCTCGGTGGCCGACGCCGCCGACTGAGCCCCGGACGGCCCCCGGACACGGCGCGGCCCCCGCCTCGAGGGCGGGGACCGCGGGGTCGCGCCGTGAGCGACGGCGGCGCTCAGGGTCAGGGCGGTGGCGGTGCGGCGGACGTCGGTCATGGATCGTCCCCCTCCCCCGCCGGCCGCGCCGCCGTCGGGGCCTCAGCCCTCGGAGAGCATGTCCCGCACCAGCGGGATCACGCGGGAGCCGTAGAGCTCGATGCTGCGCATCATCGGCCCGTGCGGCAGCGTCGCGTTGCTGTACTTCAGGCCGAATCGGCTGGCGCCGATCGCCCGCACGGTGTCCGCCACGCGCCGCGCCACGGTCTCCGGGGAGCCGATGTGCTGGGCGCCGTGCACGGCCTCCTGGCGGAACTGCTCCGGGGTGGGCAGGGGGCCGCCGCGCTCGCGCGCGAGCTTGGTGAACGCCGCCTCCCAGTGCGGGTAGTAGAGCTCCATGGCCTCCTCGTCCGTGTCCGCCACGAAGCCGTGCACGTGGACGGCCACGCGGCGGGGCTCGAGCCCGCGCTCGGCGACCTCGCGGCGGAACAGGTCGGCGTAGGGGGCGAAGCGGCGCGGGGCGCCGCCGATGATGGCCAGCTCGAGCCCGGCGCCGTGCGAGGCGGCGCGGACCACGGACTGCGGGGAGCCGCCCACGGCCACCCAGGCGGGCAGGCCGTGCTCGTGGGCCGTCGTCGGGAACACGGACTGGCGCTCCAGCGGCGCGCGGACGGTGCCGGTCCAGGAGACGGGCTCCTCGGTGCACAGCTTCATGAACAGGTCGAGCTTCTCCTCGTAGAGGCGCTCGTAGTCCTTGAGGTCGTGGCCGAACAGGGGGAAGGACTCGATGAACGAGCCGCGGCCCAGCGAGACCTCGGCGCGTCCGCCCGTGACGCCGTCGAGGGTGGCGAAGGCCTGGTAGACGCGCACCGGGTCGTCGGAGGAGAGCACGGTGACGGCGGAGATGAGCTTGATCCGCTCGGTCCGGGCGCCGATCGCGGCGAGGACCATCTCCGGGTTGGACACGGCGTAGTCCGGCCGGTGGTGCTCGCCGATGCCGATCACGTCCACGCCCGCCTGGTCCGCGAGGACGCCCTCGGCGACGACGTCGCGCAGCACCTCCGGGTGGCTCAGGCGGCGGCCCTCGGCGTCCAGGGTGACGTCGCCGAAGGTGTGGAGGCCGAACTCCACGTGGCCCTCGGGGATGGAGGAGAGCAGCTCGGTGCTGGGCTGGGCATCTTTGTTCATGTTTGAAACAACGACGCGCGGCGGGGCGCTATTCCCGGGGGGCGCCGGTCCCTTCGGGGGCCTCGGGCCCGCCGCGCCCCGCGGTCTCGGCCTGGGCCCGCGCGGTCCAGCGGGCGCACGGCAGCACGACGTCGAAGCGCGTCCACCCGGCCTCGGACGCCACCGAGGCCTCGCCACCGTGGCTGCGGGCGATCGAGCGGACGATCGCCAGGCCCAGGCCCGTGGACGGCTCCCGCCCCGGGTCGCCAGCGCTCGCCCCCCGCGCGAACCGCTCGAAGAGCCGCTCACGCTGCTCGGCGGGGATGCCGCCGCCGTCGTCGTGGACGCTGACCACCACCTGGTGCGGGAGCGGGCGGCCGATCCGCAGGGAGGCGGTGACCGTGGTGCCCGCGGGCGTGTGCTTGGCCCCGTTGGAGAGCAGGTTGCCCACCAGCCGGGCGAGCTGAGCCGGGTCGCCGGTGACGCACCCCTGGCCCTCCTCGCCGAGCGTCTCCGGCAGGTCCAGCACCCACTGGTGGTCCGGCCAGGCCGCGCGCGCGTCCACCACGGCCTCGAGCAGCACCTCGGGCAGGTCCACCGGGTCCGCGGCCGGGACCTCCCCGGAGGGCGCCAGGCCCACGGCGCGGCCGCGGGAGACCGACTCGAGGCGCTCGAGGAGGAGCATGTCGTCCACGAGCGCGGACATCCGGCCGGCCTGGTGCAGCACCCGGTCCAGGGAGCGCCGCCCCGTCTCCGAGAGGTCCTCCGTCATGGCGATCATCTCGGCGTAGCCGCGCACCGAGGCCAGCGGGGTCCGCAGCTCGTGGGAGGCGTCCGCGATGAACGACCGCAGCTGCTGCTCCTGGCGACGCCGCTCCTCCAGCGCGTCCTCCACGGCGCCCGTGAACCGGTCCATCGCCTCGGCCACCATGACCACCTCGTCCGGGCCCTGCAGGAGCCGCTTCGGTATGCGCGTCTGCCGGCGGTCGATGCCGGTGTGGGCGAGGTCCATCCCCGCCACCCGCTCGGCCATGGCCGCCACCTCGCCCAGGGGGGCGAGCCCGCGGCGCAGCCACAGGAAGACGGCCAGCGCGGTGACGACGACGGTGAGGGACAGCCCGAGGACCACCATCAGCAGGCCGCGGCGGGAGATCTCCGTCAGCGCGCCCGTGGGCACGCCCACCACGAGGAGCTGGTCCGCCCCCACCCAGGGCCCCGGCGACGTCATGGGCAGGGCCTTGAACCGGTAGCCCTCGCCGGACACCGCCGCGTCCACGGGCGCCCCGATCGGCTCGCCCCGGATCGCGTGGATGATCTCGTGGGACTGCCGCGCGTCCAGGGGCACGGATTCGCCGGCCCTGCCGACCCGGTGGCCACGGAGCGTGCCGGCCTGGTGATCCTCCAGGTCCGCCGGCGAGACGAGGGCCACCACCGTCCCCTCGCGCTGGCCGAGCGTGCCCGGCACGTGGGGGTCGCCGGCGGTGGGCCCGGCGTCGAAGGCGGTGCCCGCCTCCAGGGAGGCGAGCTGCTCCGCGGCCCGGGTCCAGGCCGCCGTCGTGTTCCGCGAGGCGGACTCGGCGGTGAGCGCCCGGGTGGTGTTGCCGGCGAACAGCGCGAAGGCGGTGAGCGTGATCAGGAGGATCACCACGACGCCGGCGCCGGTGCGCCGGGCCAGGGAGGACTGCCGGCGCGGGCGGGGGCCGCCCCGGCCGGAGGAGGCGTCCGCCGGGTCAGGCGGGGCGGATGACATACCCGGCGCCGCGGATGGTGTGGATCATGGGATCCCGGTCCGCGTCGATCTTCTTGCGCAGGTAGGAGATGTAGAGCTCCACGATGTTGGCCCGGCCGCCGAAGTCGTAGCCCCAGACCTCCTGCAGGATGCGCTCCTTGGACAACACCGTGCGGACGTTGGCCATGAGGAACTTCAGGAGGTTGTACTGGGTGGCGGTGAGGTCGATGACCTGGCCGCCGCGGGTGACCTCGTGGGTGCGGGTGTTCATCACCAGGTCGCCGACCACGAGCACCTCGGAGCCGCCGCTGACCACGCCGGAGCGCTGGACGAGGCGGTGGGCGCGGATCAGCACCTCCTCCATGGAGAAGGGCTTGGTGACGTAGTCGTCGCCGCCGGAGGCGAGGCCGGCCACGCGGTCCTCGGTGGCGTCCTTCGCGGTGAGGAACATCGCCGGCACCTCCGGCCAGTGGGCGCGCAGGCGCTCCAGGACCTCGAGGCCGTCCATGTCCGGGAGCATGACGTCCAGGATCGCGAGGTCGGGGCGGCGGGCGGTGCCCTGCTCGACGGCGGAGGCGCCGTCGTGCGCCACCACCACGTCCCAGCCGCACAGGGACAGGCCCATGGACAGCAGGTCCGCGATCATCGGCTCGTCGTCCACCACGAGCACGCGCACGGGCGAGCCGTCCGGATGGGACAGCTCGGGCAGGACCTTCTTCAGCTCCGCCATGGACGACGGGCTGGTGGTGCTCTGGATGCGGCTCACGGGATTCCTCACGTTCGGGAGACGGTCGATGCTCACTCGGACGGCACACGGCGGGGGGATGGGCGCCTCATGCCGGGCCGGCGGCGCCGCTGCGGGGGGATGACGGGCGGGCGCCGACCGGGACCGGGGGCGCTCGCGCGACCCCCGCCGATGCAGGTCAATCCTATGCGGGGCACAAGTGTGGTCCCAGGCTTTCTGCGCTGCGCGTCAGGGGTGGTCTGCGGGGCATCTGGGCAGGCTCAGGCGACCGGCTTCATGGCCCAGTGCGTGGCCAGCGTGCCGAACATGTGGGTCTCGTGGCCGATGTTCACGAAGCCGGCGTCGGCGAGCATGTCCGCGATCTCCTCCGGGGCGTGGAACGCCTTGGTGGAGGAGGAGAGGTACTCATAGGCCTCGGGCTTGTCGGTGATGACGCGGGCGAGCCGAGGCATGACCTGGTGCATGTAGAAGGTGGAGAAGGGCCGGATGATGTTCGCCGGCGGCGGGGAGGTCTCCAGGGCGGCCATCCAGCCGCCGGGGCGCAGCACGCGGAACTGCTCCGCGAGCGCGGCGGGGATGTCCGCCACGTTGCGCAGCAGGTAGCCGTGGGTGACCGAGTCGAAGGACGCGTCCTCGAACGGCAGGTCCTGGGCGTCGGCCACGACCCACTCGACGCGGTCCCCGCCCTCGCGCCTGCGGCCGACCTCCATCATCTCGGCGGAGATGTCCGCGCCGACGACCGTGGCGTCCGGGTGCTGCCTCAGGACCTCGAAGGCGAGGTCGCCGGTGCCGGTGGCCAGGTCCAGGACGCGGCCGTGCGCGGGGACGTTCGCGCGGGCCACGGTGTGCCGCACGAGGCGCGGCTCCTGGCCCCAGGTCATCACCGTGTTCATGAGGTCGTAGCGCTCGGCGACGGCGTCGAACATCGTGGACACGCGGGCGTGGTGGTCCGCGCCGCGGGCGGCGCCGTCACGGCGCGGGGAGGGGGTGGGGGTCTCGCTCACGGGGACCACGGTATCCCGCCGCGCAGGGCGGCACGACGACGGCGGGCGGGGCTGGGGCGGTCCTCGGCCCCGCCTTGCGTCGGGCACTGAGGATCGCCTAACCTTCCCGGGTTACCTCACGCTGGCGTTATCTAATTCCCGCCGGCGGCTCTCCTGAGCCGGACGCCCTCCGCGTCCCCGCCCGAAAGGCCACTCCCCATGGCACCGTCCTCCCTGCCCCGCCGCTCCGTCCTGGCCGCCGGCGGCACCGGCCTCGCCCTGCTGCTCGCGGCCTGCTCCACCGGCCCCGCCGGCGGCTCCGGCTCGTCCTCCTCGTCCGCCGCCGCCGCCGGCTCCCCCTCCGCCTCGGGCGACGCCGCCGCGTTCCCCCGCACGATCGAGCACGTCTACGGCACCACCGAGATCCCGGCCGCGCCCACCCGCGTGGCCACGGTCTCCTGGGTGAACCAGGACGTGGCGCTCGCCCTCGGCGTCGTCCCCGTGGGCATGGCCGCGGTCGAGTTCGGCGGGAACGCGGGGAAGTCCACGGACTGGTTCGACGCCGCCCTGGAGAAGGTCGAGGGCGCGGAGCGTCCCGTCACCTGGTCGGAGGCCGCGGGCATCGACGCCGAGGCCGTCGCCTCCGTCCGCCCGGACGTGATCCTGGCGGCCTACTCGGGGCTGACCCGCGAGGACTACGACCGCCTCTCCAAGATCGCGCCCGTCGTCGCCTATCCGAAGGACGTGCCCGCCTTCGGCACGCCGTGGCAGCAGAGCACCCGGATGATCGGCCAGGCCCTCGGCAAGGACGCCGAGGCCGAAGCGCTCGTCGAGGACGTGGAGGGCCGGATCGCCGCGGCCGCGCAGAAGCATCCGGACCTCAAGGACGCCACCTTCGTCTACGGCACCGTGGACCCCACCGCCGCGGACCAGATCAGCGTCTACACGCTCGTGGACAACCGCCCCCGCTTCCTCGAGTCCCTCGGCATGAAGCAGGCGCCCGTGGTCGCGGAGAACTCGCCCAAGGACCAGGCGTTCTTCTTCACGTGGTCCCCGGAGCGCGCGGACGAGCTCGAGTCGGACGTGCTCGTCTCCTGGGCGCTGGACGCCTCCGTGGCCGAGGCCATCGAGGCGGACCCGCTGCTCAGCGCCCTGCCCGCCGTGGCGAAGGGCGGGCTCGTGCTGCAGGTGGACCAGCAGGAGGTCCTCTCCGTCTCGGCCATCTCCCCGCTGTCCATCCCGTTCGCGCTGGAGCGCGTCGTCCCGCCGATCGCCGAGGCCGCGGCCCGCTCGCGCGGCTGACCCGTGCCCCGCGCCCTGCTCCTGATCGCGCCGGCCGTCCTGGCCGTGCTCGCCGCCCTGGCCTCGCTGGCCCTGGGCGCCCGGCCCGTCCCGGTGGACGCGGCCGTGCGCGCCCTCACGGAGGCCGCCCTCCACGGGCCCGCCGCCGTGACCGGCATGGACGGGGCGGCCGTGCTCTCACGCGTGCCCCGCACCCTGGCGGCGATCCTCGTGGGAGCGGGGCTGGCCGTGGCCGGCGCGGCGCTGCAGGGCGCCACCCGCAACCCCCTCGGCGACCCGGGGCTGCTCGGCCTCACGGCGGGCGCCGTGCTGGCGTTCGCGCTGGGGATCGCCCTCGGGGTGGCCGGCTCCCTGCCGGCCGTCATGGCCCTGGCGATCCTCGGCACCCTCGCCGCGGCCGCGCTCGTCACCGCGGTGGCGGCGGGGGCCGCGCGCGTGAGCGG
>NZ_JANQCJ010000099.1:0-8956 GCF_024723355.1 Micrococcus sp. HG099
GGCCTAGAGCGCGATCGTCCCGTCCACCAGCACGGCCGCGCGCCCGCCCACCCAGATGCGCGCGCCGTCGTCGTGCACGTGGACGCGCCCCCGCCGGCCCACCTGCGAGCCCTGCGCGGCAACGTACCGCGGCGGCACCAGCCCGGCCCCGCGCAGCCACTGCGCCAGCGCCCCGTTGAGGCTGCCGGTCACCGGGTCCTCGGAGCCGTAGGCGAAGGCGCGCACCTCGCACGCGGTCTCCGCGCCCGTCGCCTCCAGCCCCACGACTCCGACCTTCAGCTCCGCGTGCCCGCGCGGCTCCAGGGCCCGCACGGCGTCGGCGTCGGCCAGCCGGACGAGCTGCCAGGCCGGGCCGTTCTCGCCCCACGCGTGGTCCACGATCGCTTCCCGCCCCACGCCGAGGCCCGCCGCGATGCCCACGACGTCGGCCTCGTCCAGCGGGCCTGAGCGGCGCAGGGGCGGGGTGGCGAAGGCGAGGACGCCGTCGTCGGCGAGGGTCACGGGCACCAGTCCCACCCCGCACTCCTGGACGAGGCGCCCGGGCGTGCGCGGGGTCCCGCCGGCGTGCAGCCAGGCCAGGGCGCTGCCGAGGGTGGGGTGGCCGGCGAAGTCGAACTCCTCGCGCGGGGTGAAGATCCGCACCCGGTAGTCCGCGTCGGGGTGCGTGGGCCGCAGCAGGAACGTGGTCTCGGAGAAGCCGGTCCACGCGGCCAGGGCCTGCATGTGCTCGGTGGAGAGCCCCTCGGCGTCCACGACGACGGCCAGCGGGTTCCCGGTCAGCGGCCCGGTGGCGAACACGTCCACCTCCAGGAAGCGGCGGGCGGTGCCGGGCGTGGGGCCGGGTGCGGGGTGCGGTGCGGCGGTCTCGGGCATGGGTCCATCCTGCCGCCCCCGCGCCGCCGCCCCTACGCTGTCCCCATGCCCGCCGCCACGCTCGAGGACCTCCGCCGCGCCCGCCGCGTCCTGTTCCACGGCGTCACCGGCTCCGGCAAGAGCACCGCGGCCTTGGCGCTCGGGACGGTGCTGGGCCTGCCCGTCACCCTCGTGGACGAGCGGATCGGCTGGCTGCCCGGCTGGGCGCAGCGCCCGGTCGAGGAGCAGGTCGCGATCGCGGACCGGATCACGTCCGGGCCGGCGTGGATCCTGGACTCGGCCTACGGCTCGTACCGGGCGTCGGCGACCGCGCGCGCCGACGTCGTCGTGGGTCTGGACTACTCCCGCGCCCGCACCTTCGCGCGGCTGGGGCGGCGCACCGCGGGCCGTGCCGCGCGGGGGACCGAGGTCTGCAACGGCAACGTGGAGACGTGGGCGCGGGCTGTCGGCCCGGACTCGATCCTGCGCTGGCACGCGCAGTCGTTCGACCGCAAGCGCGCCTGGATCCGGGCGCGCGAGGCGGACGACGCCGGCACCCCGGTGCTGCGCCTCACGCACCCCCGGCAGTGGGAGCGGACGCTCGCCGCGCTCGCCGCCGGCCGCTGAGGCGTGGGTCACACCGCGGCTACGCTGGGCGCATGAGCACCCTCTCCGAGATGCACGTGATCGACTTCCCCGGCTTCCCCACCGTGGTGGTGCGCGGGCCGGGACAGTCCGTGGACGGCCTGCACCACTTCATGGACACGTCCTTCCGCGCCCTCGGGGCGGCGATGGGGCAGGGCGTGTTCGCCCCCGCGGGCCCCGCGTTCGCGCTGTACCGGGGCATGACCGGGCAGGGCCTGGGGGAGAGCGTGGACCTCGAGGTCGGCCACCCCGTGGACGTGCCGCCGGCGGCGCCCCTGGACGTCGACGGCGTGCGCGTCGAGCCGTCCTCCCTGCCGGCGGGGCGCCTCGCCGTGGCCAAGCACACCGGCCCCTACGAGCTGCTGCCCGAGGCCTGGGAGGCGTTCCTGGACGCCCTGCGCGCGGACGGCCACGAGCCCGGGGACCTCTGCTGGGAGGCCTACGACACCGAGCCGGGGCCCGACGTCGACCCCGAGACCCTCGTGACCGGCCTCGCCGTCCCCGTGCGCACCGTGGCCTGACCTGCGACGACGAACCGTGGCCCCGCCACGGGTCCGCTCCCTAGGCTCGGAGGACGGCGCGCAGACCGCGCGTCGCCCCGAGACCATGAGGAGCACCCCGTGGCGCACGACGACGCGAACACCACCACCACCGACCAGCTCACCCTGCAGGACCCCACGAAGCGCTACCCCGTGATCAGCCCGCCCGAGCAGTACCTGGAGGGCACCGGCCTGGACGCCGAGATGACCCCGAAGGCCGACCTCGGCGAGCACTCCTACCGCGGCACCGGCCGCCTGGCCGGCCGCAAGGCGCTCATCACCGGCGGCGACTCCGGCATCGGCGCGGCCACCGCCATCGCGTTCGCGCGCGAGGGCGCCGACGTCGTGATCACCTACCTGCCCGAGGAGGAGACCGACGCCCAGAACGTCCTCGAGGTCCTGAAGGCGGAGGGGCGCACCGCCGTCGGGATCGCCGGCGACCTGCGGGACCGGCAGTTCTGCCAGGACGTGGTGGCGCAGGCCGTGGAGGCCATGGGCGGGCTGGACGTGCTCGTGAACAACGGCGGCAAGCAGGTGGCCCAGAAGGAGTTCGAGGCCATCGACGACGAGCAGCTCGAGGCCACCTTCGACGTCAACATCCTGGCCCAGTTCCGCCTCGTGCGGGCCGCGCTGCCGCACCTGAAGCCCGGCGCGTCCATCATCAACACCACCTCCGTGGTGTCCTACATGCCGCCGGAGACCCTGATCGACTACGCCTCCACGAAGGCCGCGATCAACAACTTCACCAAGGGCCTCGGCCAGCAGCTGGCGCCGAAGGGCATCCGCGTGAACGCCGTGGCGCCCGGGCCCATCTGGACGCCGCTGCAGCCCTCGGGCGGCCAGCCCACGGAGGAGCTGCCGGACTTCGGCCAGTCCACTCCGCTGGGCCGCGCCGGCCAGCCCACCGAGCTCGCCCCGGCCTACGTGTTCCTGGCCTCGCCGGAGTCCTCCTATGTGGTGGGCGCGACCATCCCGGTCACCGGCGGCATGCCCACCCCGTGACCGGGATCGGGCGTTCCTGTCCCTGGGCGGTCACACCACCAGGGACAGGAACGCGCCGAGCGCGAAGCCGACCACGGTGAGCAGCCCAGCCTTCTCCCCACCCTTCTCTCGGGCCTCGGGGATCATCGTGTCGATCAGCATGACCAGCAGGGCGCCGGCCGCGAACCCCTGGATGCCGCCGGTCAGGGCGGGGGAGGCGACGTCAGCGATCAGCCCGCCGCCCCACGTCGCCAGGGCGCAGACCACCGTCACGAGCGACCACTGGAACACCCCGCGGCGGCTGCTCGGGCTGTGAGCGGTGGCTAGGGTGGGAGGATGATCCTCCTGGGCTTCGTCCTCGCCGGCCTCGCGGCGCTGGTGCACGTGTTCATCTTCTGGATGGAGTCCCTCGCGTGGACCTCCGAGCGCGCCCGCCGCACCTTCGGCACGGGCACCGTGCAGGAGGCCGAGGCGACCCGCGAGCTCGCCTTCAACCAGGGCTTCTACAACCTGTTCCTGGCCATCGCCGTGGTGCTGGGCATCACGTTCTACGCCGCGGGCCACCACGCCGTCGGCGCGACCCTCGTGTTCACCGGCGCCGGCTCCATGGCCGCCGCCGCCCTCGTCCTGCTCCTCTCCAGCCCGGACAAGCGCGGCGCCGCCCTCAAGCAGGGCGTCGTCCCGGCGCTCGGCGTGGCAGCGCTCGCGGTCGGGCTGCTGGTCTGAGGGTCGGGGCTCACCCCAGCCCCGGCTCCTCGACGTCGCCGGGGCCGCCGCCTCAGCTCAGCGCACGACCTCGTCCGCCTCGCCCGTGAGACCGAGCTTCTCGGCCGCGTAGTCCACGTCCTTGTCCCCACGGCAGGACCCCCACGAACGCTCGTGGGGGTCCTGCCGCGGGGTGGTGCGTCGCTCAGATGTCGAGGATGCAGAACTCGTTGCCCTCGGGGTCGGCCATCACGGCCCAGCCGAGGTCGCCGCGGCGGTCGTCCACCATGACGGCGCCGATCCGCAGGGCGCGCTCGACCTCCTCGTCCCGCGTGCCATCCTCGACGGCCAGGTCCATGTGGGCGCGGTTCTTGACGCGCTTGGCGTCCGGCACCTTGTAGAAGAGGACCGTGTACCCGTGCGGCGTGACGAGGTAGCACTCGTCCGAGCCGGGCTCGTAGGAGTCGGGCTCGCTGACGTCCCAGCCCATCAGCTCGCGCCAGAACTCGGCGACGGCGTACGGGTCCAGGGCGTCCCAGGTGGTGTGTGACAGACGCAGGCTCATGGGCCCATCGAACCACCGGCGCCGGTGACGGGAGGCTTACGATCCCGTCATGCCCCACGAGCTGTACCTGACCCACGACTCCGTCCGCCTGCGCCCCCTGACCCCCGACGACGCCCCGGCGCTGCGCGCGATCGTCGACGCGGCCGCCTGGGCGGGCTTGAGCACGCCCCTGCCCGAGACCGACGAGGCCATGGCCGAGCACCTGCGCACCCTCCTGGCGGTGCCGGGGATGCAGGCCTTCGCCGTGGAGCGGGACGGCGAGCTCGTGGGCCGCACCGCGTTCTACGAGCACGTGCCGGGGGTGCGGGTCGACGTCGGCCACACGATCTACGCGCGCCCGTACTGGGGGACCGAGGTGAACCCGGCGTGCAAGCTGCTCCTGCTGGGGCACGCGTTCGAGGAGCTGGGGGTGGCCCGCGTGGGGCTGCGGTGCGACCACCGCAACACCCGCTCCCACCAGGCGATCCTGCGCCTGGGGGCCACCTTCGAGGGGACGTTGCGGGCGTTCCGGAAGGCGGCGGACGGGTCCATCGCAGACGCGGACTACTTCAGCATCACCGCTCCCGAGTGGCCGGCCGTCCGCGCCGGGCTCGCGGCGCGCCTGACGGGGGCCGACGCGGGCTGAGGGGCGCGACGAGTGAACGGCGAGGAACCGGATCGTCTCATAAGGCGGACGCATATCTCACCATGTGGATGCGCGTGGTGACTCGGTGAACCCCGGTTCACTCTTGTGTGCATGACGATCACCGCCGCCGAGACCCAGTCCCTCACCGCCGAGGCCACCGCCGTGCTGGCCGCCATGCCCGGCGTCTCCTACGCGCAGTTCCTCGCCGAGGCTCCCGAGGTCCCCGGCATCGTCGCCGTCGTCGCGGCCGAGTCCGCCCGCGCCCGGCTCGGCGTCGAGGCCGAGGAGACCGGCCTGCTCGCCGTCGCCGTGGCCCCCCACGGCCTGCGCGCCCGTGACGTCCGCGCCGCCTTCCAGTCCGGCCGCACCGCCGTCTCCCCGCTGCGCCAGGCGCTCGCCGCGCTGCTCGAGGACGAGCTGGACCTCGAGGTCGAGCGCACCAGCCCCGGCGCCGCCGGCACCGGCTTCACCCTGACCCCGGAGTCCGAGGACGAGCTGACCGCCTGGATGCGCGCCCACCTCACCCTCCGCGCCTGGGCCATGCAGGACGCCACCGTCCTGGCCGACGTCGCCGCCCAGGTGAACGCGGACCTCGCCCCGGCCCTGGCCCTGGACGGCGTCGCCGCCCCCTCCGCGCACCTGCGCGCGCGCCTCGCGGCCATGGCCGCGGCCGCCCGCCGGTCCGCCACGATCTGAGGGGCGGCCGGGCGTCGCCGTCAGGTGGCCTGCGACGACGCCCGGCCGTTCCCTCTTCCTCCCTCTCCTCCGCCCCGCCGACGCCGTCTACACGGGCCAGAACCCAGCGTCCTCCGCGGAGCTGACGCAGCGGCTCATCGCCGACCTCGGCTGAGCGGGCCTCGCCCGCCCGGCCGGGCTGACGAGGCCGGATGCGGGGTCGTCGGCGCGGACGCGGTAGAACTGTCGGGTGCCCTCCACCTCTCCGGACCCCTTGCCCCCGCACGCCCGCCCCGGGCGGCGCGTGCCGGCGTCGGTCCCGTTCGGCCTCGCGCTGGCCGCCGTCCTGCTGCTCGCCATGAACCTGCGCCCGGGTGCCACCACGCTGGGCCCGGTGATGCAGGAGGTGTCCGCGGCGCTGGGGCTCAGCGGCGGGCTGGCGGGCCTGCTGGCGGCGTTGCCGGGGATCGTGTTCGGCGGGGTCGGCTTCGTAGCGGTGCGCATGGGCGGTCGGCTGGGCATGTCCGCCGCGCTGGCGCTGGGCGCGGGACTGGCCGCGACGGGTCTGGCGGGGCGCGCCGTCGTGGACGACGTCGCCCCGTTCCTGCTGCTCACCGTGCTGGCGCTGTCCGGCATGGCGCTGGGCAACGTGCTGATCCCGGCGTGGGTGAAGCTGCACGCGGCCTCGCGCACCACCGTGCTCATGACGGTCTACAGCGCGTCCCTCACCCTCGGCGGGTCGACGGCGGCGCTCGTCACGGCGCCGATCGCGGCGGCCGCCGGGGCGGACGGGTGGCGCTGGGCGCTCGGCGCGTGGGGGCTGGCGGCGCTCGCGCCGCTGGCCGTGTGGGCGGCGGTGGCGTGGCGCACCGGCCACGACTTCCCGCGGATCCTCACCCCGGAGGGCGGCGGGGTGAGCCTGCTGCGCTCGCCGACCGCCCTCGCGCTCACCCTGCTGTTCGGCGTGCAGTCCATGAACGCGTACGTGCAGTTCGGGTGGGTGCCGCAGATGCTGCGCGACGCCGGCCTGTCCGCGGGCGCGGCCGGGACGTCGCTCGGGATGACGGCGGGGCTCGGCGTGGTGGGCTCCCTGATGATGCCCACGGTGATCAGCCGTTCCCGGAACCTGAAGGCGTGGATGGTGCTGTTCGGCGCCATGACGACGCTCGGGTACGTGGGGATGCTGGCCGCCCCGGTGGCGGGGGTGTGGCTGTGGGCGGCGGTGCTCGGCCTGGGCGGGTTCGCGTTCCCCACGGTGATCACGCTGCTGGCGGCGCGCACCCGGGACCCGCACGTGACGGCCCGCCTGTCCGGGTTCGCCCAGCCGGTGGGCTACGTGCTCGCGGCGATCGGCCCGTTCGCGGTGGGCCTGCTGCACGACCTCACGGGCGGCTGGACCCTCGTGCTCGTGCTGCTCGCGGCCTCCGGTGTGGTGATGGCGGCGGCGGGCCTGCGCGCCTCCGAGCCGGTCTACGTCGACGACGAGCTGGCCGCGCGCGCCTAGGCCCCCGGCGGGTCACCCCGTCGTCTCCGTCTCCCACGCCGGGGCCTCTGTCCTTGTCCGGCGGAAGAGTGGTCTCAGCGGAAAGTGCAATCGAAAACTGCGGAGAAAAGATTGCAGGCGTCCCGACGACGCCTTCCCCCGCCTCTCATCGTGCGCCCTCAGCCGGCCCCTCAGCAGGCCACCCTCATCGGGGTCCCATGCCGGCGCATCCCTCGGTGGCGGGGCTGCCACCGCCGTGCTCGCGGAGCCAGGCCCGGTCCCGGTGGGTCCGCACGGCGGCCGCGGCGCGACAGCGGTCCGAGCAGAACCGGCGACGTCGGCCGCGGTCCCTCTCGTCGACGAACGCCGCGCGGCACCCGGGCAGGCCGCACAGGCCGAGCCGGTCGCCCTCACCGTCCACGACGAGCCAGGCCAGCGCCCCCGCCGTCGTCGCCTGGACCTGTCCCAGGACGTCGTCCAGCGAACCCGAGCCGTCCGCGCTCGCCGCGGTGAACCGCCAGACGGGCGAGGTCTCATGTCCGGCCGACGCGCTCAGGAGGGCGCGGATCGGCACCGCCTCCAGGAGGGCGGCCACCGCGTCGGCGCGGTCGCGGGGGCCGTCCGCCGCGAAGACCGGACGCAGGCGCCCCGCCCATCGGCTCAGCCGCCCGGCGAGCACGAGGCGCTCGCGCACGGGGAGCGCATCCGGTCCGCCGAGCCCGTGCTCCTCCAGCAGTGCGGCGTGGTCCTGGGCGTCGCCGTGGCGCCGCGCCACCCGAATCAGGCCGGCCGCGAGTCGGGCACCGGCCAGGGTCTCTCCACGCACGCTCACGGCACCATTGCACACCCGGGGCCGGACGGGGCCCGCGGTCATCCACAGTCCCTGCGACCACCGAGTCCGGCACTGCCCCGCCCGCCGGGAGGCCGCCCCCCCTCAGTGCCGGGCCCGGGCCGCTGAGGGGTCAGCGGCCCGCGCCCCCGCGCCGTGGGCGGTTCAGCGGCCCGGCTTCTCCGCCCACGCGGTGGCCAGCGCGCGCTGGAACACCTCGAGGGGCTGGGCGCCGGAGATGGCGTACTTGCCGTCCACCACGAAGAACGGGACGCCGTGGATGCCCAGGCGTCGGGCGGTCTCCACGTCCTCGTCCACGTCCTGCGCGTGGGCGTCCGAGGCGAGGGCGGCGAGCGCGGCGTCCCGGTCCAGGCCGGCCTCCGCGGCGAGGTCGGCGAGCACCTCGTGGTCGGCCACGTTGCGGCCCTCGGTGAAGTAGGCCTCGAAGAGGCGGCGGATCACCGCGTGCTGGAGGCCGTGCTCGGCCGCGAGGTGGGAGAGCCGGTGCGCGTCCCGCGTGTTCACGGCCTGCGCGATGTCCTGGCGGAACGTCACGCCCACCTCGGCGCCGCGGGCGGTGATCTGCGCGTCCATGGCCTCGGCCTGCTCGCGGGTGATGCCCTTGGCGGCCACGAGCATGTCCAGGACGGGCTGAGGGCGGTCCGCCGGCAGGTCCGGCTGGAGCTGGAACGAGTGGTACCGGATGTCCACGGGGTGCTCGGCGGCGTCCGCGGCCTGGTCCAGCAGCGTGTCCCCGATCAGGCAGAACGGGCACATCACGTCGCTCCACACGTCCACGGTGACGCGGTCCTCGGCGGTCTCGAAGGGGCTCATGCGCACACCCCGTCTACGCCGCACACCGGGGCGTCGGCCTCGCCGTCCGCGGCGAGGAGGGTGAAGGCGGGCAGGGCGGCGTCGGGCTGGTCGGCGTCGGCCGGGGCGGCGACGTCGGCCCGCGCGTCGTCCGCGGGGCGGGGCGGGGCCGGCTGGTCGGGGGTCTGCATGCCCTCACCCTCGGCTGGCTCTTATTCACATCTGACGCTGCCGACGCTCCTAC
>NZ_JANQCJ010000009.1:0-32919 GCF_024723355.1 Micrococcus sp. HG099
CTGGCGCAGGGTCGCCGGGGGCGCGGCGACCGGCGCGGGCGCGGCGCGGAGACGACGGGCGGTGACGGGTCGCGGCGGGGGGTGCCCACGGTCACATTGGTGGATACGAAAGATCCGTGTACCGTAATCGACTGAGGCAAGGCTCACCTGATCGACGGGGGCCGGCCTGACACCCCGATCCCCGTGAACCGAGGCGGCCCTCGACCGCGCCGCCCGGAAGGAGCACCATGCAGCGTTCCCCGCGCACTCCCCGCCTGAAGGCCCTCGCCCTCGCCTCCGTCGCCGCCCTCGCCCTCGTGGGCTGCTCCGCCGGCGCCGCCGCCGAGGGGTCCGCCTCCGGCTCGGCGAACACCGGCTCGGCCGCGGGCTCCGGCTCGGCCTCGGCCCCCGCGGGCGACGGCGTCGCGGCGGGCGCCACCGTCACGGACATGTCCGGCGCGGAGATCACCCTGCCGGAGGAGATCGACTCCGTGATCACCACGGACAACCGCACCTTCCGCACCCTGGACGAGTGGGGCGTCGAGCTCTCCGCCGCCCCCAAGCAGCTCATGTTCAAGGGCGAGGGCGGCCCCGGCTACCTCCAGGACGACGAGGTGGCCGACATCGGCAACCACCGCGAGCCGGACATGGAGGTCTTCGTGACCGCCGAGCCCGACGTCGTCTTCAACGGCCAGCGCTTCAACGAGCGCAAGGCCGAGATCGACGAGCTCACCGGCGACGCCGCCGTGATCGACACGAACTTCGACCCGAAGCAGAAGCCGATGGACGAGGGCCTCAAGGAGCTCACGACGCTCCTGGGCGAGGCCACCGGCCACCAGGACGACGCCGCGGCGCTCAACAAGGAGTTCGACGACGCCGTCGCGAAGGCCAAGGAGGCCTACGACTCCGAGCAGACCGTCATGGGCCTGATCTCCACCGGCGGCGAGCTCTCCTACGTGGCCCCGGGCACCGGCCGCTCCATCGGCCCGATGTTCGACATCCTCGGCCTCACCCCGGCCCTCGAGCAGGCCGGCTCCGACAACCACCAGGGCGACGACATCTCCGTCGAGGCCATCGCCCAGTCCAACCCGGACTGGCTGATCGTCATGGACCGGGACGCCGCCACCGGCGAGGCCAACGCCACCGCCGCCGAGCTCATCGAGCGCTCCGAGGCGCTCAAGGACGTGACCGCCGTCAAGGAGGGCAACATCGTCTACCTGCCCCAGGACTTCTACGTCGCCGAGGACATCCAGAACTACACCACCGTGATGGACGACCTCGCGAAGGCCTTCGAAGGCGCCCGGTGACCGCCCTGCACCCCGGTGTCGCCGACGCCCGGACCCGGCTCCCCGAGCCCGGTCCGGGCGAACGCGTGTGCTGGGTACCCCCCGCCGTCCTCCGCCCCCAGCGCTCCCGCTGGCAGCGCACCTGGCCGCTGCTGGCCGGCGTCGCCGTGACCGTGCTCCTGGCCGTGGTCTCCCTCTTCGTGGGCGTCTACGACGTCGGCGCGGAGGGTGGGCGCGAGATGTTCGCCATCACGCGCGTCCCGCGCACGGTCGCCCTCGTGCTGGCCGGCGCCTCCATGGCCATGTGCGGCCTGATCATGCAGCTCATGACACAGAACCGCTTCGTGGAGCCCAGCACCACTGGCACCACCGAGTGGGCCGGGCTGGGGCTGCTCGTCACCATGATCCTGATCCCCGGGGCGAGCATCGTCACCCGGATGACCGGCGCCGTGCTCTTCGCGTTCGTCGGGACCATGGTCTTCTTCCTCTTCCTGCGCCGCGTGCGGCTGCAGTCTTCCCTGATCGTGCCGATCGTGGGCATCATGCTCGGCGCCGTCGTCGGCGCCGCCTCCACCTTCCTCGCCCTGCAGACGGACATGCTCCAGCAGGTCGGGGCGTGGTTCGCCGGCTCCTTCACCTCCGTGGTGCGCGGCCGCTACGAGCTCCTGTTCCTCGTGCTGGTCGTCTGCGTGGCCGTGTTCGTGATCGCCGACCGCTTCACCGTGGCCGGCCTCGGCAAGGACGTGGCCACCAACGTGGGCCTCAACTACAACGCGGTGATCCTCACCGGCGTGGCCATGGTGGCCGTGGCCACCGGCGTGGTGACGGTGGTGATCGGCGCCCTGCCCTTCCTGGGGCTCGTGGTGCCCAACATCGTCTCCATGGTGCGCGGCGACAACCTGCGCACGAACCTGCCGTGGGTGGTCATGGTCGGCATCTGGGTGGTCATCGTGTGCGACCTGATCGGACGCACCGTGATCGCCCCCTTCGAGGTGCCGATCTCCCTGATCCTCGGCCTCGTGGGCGCCGTCGTCTTCCTCGGACTCCTGATCCGGCAGGCCAAGCATGGCTGAGCCCTCGACCATGCGCCCCGGGCGGATCCCCGCCCCCGTCGGCGGCTCCACCGCCGCCGGCCCCGCCGAGGCCGACGCCCCCCGGACCTCCGGCGCGTTCACCACCCGCCGGGACCGCGACCGCTACGTCGTCGTGGTGGCCGTCCTCGCCGTCGTCGCCGTGCTCTCCACCGCCGGCATCCTGCTGTGGGGCAACGAGGCCGAGCCCGGATCCCGCGCGTTCTGGATGATCGCCGGCATGCGGCTCGACTCCCTCGGCGTGATCGCGATCGTGGCGCTGTGCCACTCGTTCGCCACCGTCAGCTTCCACACCGTCACCGGCAACCGCATCATCACGCCGTCGATCATGGGCTTCGAGGCGCTGTACACCGCCGTCCAGACGGGCGCCGTGTACGTGCTCGGCGCCGCGGGGATCGGCGTGGTCACCGGCACCGGGCCGTTCCTGGCCCAGGCGGCGCTCATGGTGGTGCTGGCCACCCTGCTCTACTCGTGGCTGCTCTCCCGGCCCTACGGGTCCATCCACCTGATGCTGCTGGTGGGCGTCGTGCTCGGCGGCGGCCTGGCCGCGCTCAGCACGTTCATGCAGCGGCTGCTGGACCCCAACTCGTTCGATGTGCTCTCCGCCCGGCTCTTCGGCAACATCTCCAACGCGCGGTCCGAGTACGTGGCGATCGCCGCGCCGATCGTCGTCGTCGTGTGCCTGGTGCTGTGGCTGCGCTCGCGGCGTATGAACGTGCTGGCGCTCGGCGCGGACTCCGCCTCCAACCTCGGGCTGCACCACCGGCGCGAGCTGATGGTCACCCTGCTGCTGGTGTCCGTGCTCATGGCCATGACCACCGCGCTCGTGGGGCCCATGACCTTCCTAGGGTTCCTGGTGGCCACGCTGGCGTACAGCCTGGTGGACACCCATGACCACCGCATGGTGCTGCCCGTGGCCGCCCTCGGCGCGTACGCGGTGCTCACCCTCGCCTACTTCGTGCTGCGGCACGTGTTCTACGCGGGAGGTGCGGTCACGGTGATCATCGAGCTCGTCGGCGGCATCACCTTCCTGATCGTCGTGATGAGAAAGGGACGTCTGTGATCGAGCTGCGCGGCGTGGTCAAGCGCCACAGCGACGAGGTGTGCATCGGACCCGTGGACCTCGACATCGAGGCCGGGGGCATCACCGCGCTCGTCGGACCCAACGGGGCCGGCAAGTCCACGGTGCTGACCATGATCGGCCGGCTCCAGGACGTGGACGGCGGCACGATCGCCGTGGGCGGGCAGGACATCACCTCGACGCCGTCGCGCCGGATCGCCCAGACCCTGTCGATCCTGCGCCAGGAGAACCACTTCGTCACTCGGCTGACCGTGCGCCAGCTGGTGGGCTTCGGCCGCTACCCGTACACGCGGGGGCGCCTCACGCTCGAGGACGAGCGGTACGTGTCCGAGGCGATCGACTTCCTCAACCTCGGCCCCTTCGAGAACCGCTACCTGGACCAGCTCTCCGGCGGCCAGCGCCAGCGCGCGTATGTGGCCATGGTGCTCGCCCAGAACACCGAGTACGTGCTGCTTGACGAGCCGCTGAACAACCTGGACATGCAGCACTCCGTGCAGATGATGCAGCAGCTGCGCCGAGCCGCGGACGAGCTGGGCCGCACCGTGGTGATCGTGCTGCACGACATCAACTTCGCCGCCCGCTACGCCGACCACATCGTGGCCATGGGCGACGGCCAGGTGGTGGAGACGGGCACCCCCGGCGAGATCCTGCGCCCCGAGGTGCTCGAGCGCATCTTCCGCACCCCGTGCAACGTGGTCGACGGCCCGCACGGACCCCTGGCCGTGTACTACTGACGGCCGCGGGGGAGCGGGGCCGGGTGCTTCGGGGGAGCGGGGCGGGGCGGGCTCCAGCTCCGCTCCTCGCGTCCTCGCCCGGCGTTGCGCTCACGACTCGCCGCGTGCCGTTTCCTCAGACGGCGAGTCGTGAGCACGACGGCGCTGCTGCAGCTGGGCGATGACGCTGCGGTAGCCCTCGGCGTGGTCCGCAGCGGTGATCCGCATCGGCGTCACGCCGTAGGAGAGCAGGCGCCGGTCCCGGCGCGCGTCCCGGGCCTGCTGCTGCCGGTCGAGGTGATGCTCGCCGTCGTACTCGAGGGCGACCCGGAGGTCGGCGAAGTACAGGTCCGACTCGGCCAGTGCGGGATCGTCGGGGGCGACCTTGTGCTGGAGCAGGGGCTCGCCCAGGCCCGCGTCGATGAGCGCCAGGCGGGCGTGGGTCTCCATGGCGGAGTCCGCTCCGACGCGGACCCGCCCCAGGGCGGCACGGGCCCGGCCGACGCCGTGGAACGGGGCGAGCGCCTCGAGGACCTCGGCCAGGCGTTCGACGGTGGTGCGCGGCGGAAGCCGCCCGCCGCCCGCCCACGGGTGCCGGACGAGATGGTCGCCGGCGGCGACGAGGTCCGCCTCATCCCAGCGCGGACGGAGGGCGCACAGATCCGCCCAGGTCCGCTCCGGGCTCGTGACCGTGAGCCCGTGGACCACGCTCCTGTGCTCCGGCGGCACGGTCCGGCGGTGCACCCGCACGCCGGGACGGCGGACGTCGCGGGGAGTCGAGACGGAGACGGGCTCGGGGGCGTCGACGGCACGGTCCAGGGGGCGGGGGATCCCGTGCAGGTGGGCGGCGGTGGCGTGGGAGAGCACCGCGTCCGGCCGCAGGCGCTGCAGGGCGGTCAGATCTTCGACGCTCCAGGAGTGCGGCGGGGCGGCGAAGCCGAGCCCGGTCCAGGTCGGGGGAGTGCCCACGGACTGGACGCGGGCGCCGTGCAGCGGCACTGCCAGGTCCAGGCGCCGCAACCGGGACCGGCTCGCGCCCTTGGTGCGAGCCTCGGCCACGGTGAAGACGAGCGGAAGCGGAGGCAGGCGGGTGCGGGACGTCGTCGTCATGGGGGAGATGCTCCCTGGACGACGGCCCCGGAGGCGCCGGGGCGGCGGGCGCCGTGGACACGATGCGGCCGGGCGTGGGCTGTGCAGGAGTGCCCGACGACGGAGGCCCGGCGCAACAGGGGCCCGCAGCGCCCGTTGCGCTCATGACGCGCCGCACGACGGACCGGCCGACGGCGTGTTGTGAGCGCAACGCCACCGGGCGGGACGGGGGAACGGCCGGACAGAAAGTGGAGGGGGAACGGTCCGGCGGGACCGGGCTGGGAGGTCGGCCGGGGAGAGGGGCAGTGGGCCAGCAGCCGGGGGAGCGGCCCGGCGGCGGCCGCCCCGCCCCGAGAGCCGCCCCGCCACGGCCCCTCCGCCCCTGGCGGACACGGCTGGCACTCATGTTGAAGGAGTGCCAAAACCCGGAGTAGAGTCTGGACTGGCACTCGGGGGTACCGGGTGCCAATGCCCGAGGTGGACCGTCCGGCACCGCGACGACGGAGGGTCTGACGCCCGTGGCGCACCCGCAGACCACAGCATCAGCGGACCGGCGAGCCCGCCGGAGCCGCACGTCGACGAAGAAGGAGTGTGCAGCATGTCTGTCTCCATCAAGCCCCTCGAGGATCGCATCGTTGTCCGCCCCCTGGAGGCCGAGCAGACCACCGCGTCCGGCCTCGTGATCCCGGACACCGCCAAGGAGAAGCCGCAGGAGGGCCAGGTCGTGGCCGTGGGCCCGGGCCGGGTCGCCGAGAACGGCAACCGCGTGCCCGTCGACGTCGCCGAGGGCGACGTGGTGCTGTACTCCAAGTACGGCGGCACCGAGGTCAAGGTCGGCGGCGAGGAGTACCTGGTGCTCTCCGCCCGCGACGTGCTGGCCGTCGTCACCAAGTGACCCCGCCGCGACGGGCCCGGTGAGCGGCGCGCACCGCACCGGTGCGCGCGCCCCGGGCCCCTCGCGTCCCCGCACCCCCTGACTCCCTGAACGAAAGGAGCGTCCGTCATGGCCAAGCAGCTGGCTTTCAACGACGACGCACGCCGCGCCCTCCAGGCCGGCATCGACAAGCTCGCCGACACCGTCAAGGTCACCCTCGGCCCCAAGGGCCGCAACGTGGTGCTCGACAAGGCGTGGGGCGCCCCCACCATCACCAACGACGGCGTCACGATCGCCCGTGAGGTGGAGCTCGACGACCCGTACGAGAACATGGGCGCCCAGCTCGCCAAGGAGGTCGCCACCAAGACCAACGACATCGCGGGCGACGGCACCACCACCGCCACCGTGCTGGCCCAGGCCCTGGTGAACGAGGGCATGCGCCAGGTCGCCGCCGGCGCGGCCCCCGGCGAGGTCAAGAAGGGCATCGAGGTGGCCGTGGCCGCCGTCGAGCAGCGCCTCCAGGAGAACGCCCGCCCGGTCGAGGGCAAGGAGGTGGCCCACGTGGCCGCCATCTCCGCCCAGAACGACGAGGTCGGCGAGCTGCTGGCCCGCGCGTTCGACACCGTGGGCACCGACGGCGTGATCACCATCGAGGAGTCCTCCACGACCTCCACCGAGCTGGACGTCACCGAGGGCATGCAGTTCGACAAGGGCTTCCTGTCCCCGTACATGGTCACCGACGCCGAGCGTCAAGAGGCCGTGCTGGAGGACCCGTACGTCCTGATCAACTCCGGCAAGATCTCCAACGTGCAGGAGCTCCTGCCCGTGCTGGAGAAGGTGCTGCAGGCCAGCCGCCCGCTCTTCGTGATCGCCGAGGACATCGAGGGCGAGGCCCTGTCCACCCTCGTGGTCAACAAGATCCGCGGCACCCTGAACGTCGTGGCCGTGAAGGCCCCGGGCTTCGGCGACCGCCGCAAGGCCATGCTGCAGGACATCGCCGTCCTCACCGGCGCCCAGGTGGTCTCCCCGGACCTCGGCATGAAGCTCGAGCAGGCCGACCTGGACGTGCTCGGCTCCGCCCGCCGCATCACCGTGACCAAGGACGAGACCACCATCGTCGACGGCGGCGGCTCTGCCGAGGACGTGGAGGCCCGCGTCGCCCAGATCAAGGCCGAGTCGGCCGCCACCGACTCCGACTGGGACCGCGAGAAGCTCCAGGAGCGCCTCGCCAAGCTCGCCGGCGGCATCGGCGTGATCCGCGTGGGCGCCGCCACCGAGGTGGAGCTCAAGGAGCGCAAGCACCGCATCGAGGACGCCGTGTCCTCGACCCGCGCCGCCCTCGAGGAGGGCATCGTGGCCGGCGGCGGCACCGCGCTCATCAACGCGCTGTCCGTGCTGGACACCGACGCCGACGTCCAGGCCCTGACCGGTGACGCGGCCGTGGGTGTGGACATCGTCCGCAAGGCCCTGAAGCAGCCGCTGCGCTGGATCGCCCAGAACGCGGGCGAGGACGGCTACGTGGTGGTCTCCAAGGTCGCCGAGCTGGAGCCGAACCACGGCTTCAACGCGAAGACCGGCGTCTACGGCGACCTGATCGCCGACGGCGTGATCGACCCGGTCAAGGTGACCCGCTCCGCGCTGGCCAACGCCGCCTCCATCGCGGCCCTCGTGCTGACCACCGAGACCCTCGTGGCGGACAAGCCCGAGGACGAGGACGAGCACCAGCACTGATCCGCGTGTTCACACGGGACCGGCCCCTCACCTTCGGGTGAGGGGCCGGTCCCGTGTCCGGGGGCGTGCGGCGGGGGCGGGGTCGGCGCCCGTGCCTAGCCTCCCGTTTCCCGCACGAAAGTGCTCCGGCAGCCTCCCGTTTCCTGCACGAAAGCGCCCCCGGAGGCTCCCGTTTCCCGCACGAAACGGGATTCCGGGGCTCCGGGGGCGTCGAGGCGCCGCGCGCCAGCGGGCCGGCGGGCCGGGGTCAGTCCCGCGCGGGGCGGGCGGCGGCGCCGACCATCTGGTCCTGGTCGTCGTCGCGGTCCTGGGCGCGGGCCTCGACGATCTCCTCCTCGTCCTCGCCCATGATGTCGACGCGCTCGGCGTCGTAGCGGGCCTGGTCGAGGATGCCCTCCTGCTTGGCCACGAGGGCGGGCACGAGCGCCTGGCCGGCCACGTTGGTGGCGGTGCGGCCCATGTCCACGATCGGGTCGACGGCGAGCAGCAGCGCGAGGCCCTCGAGCGGCAGGCCGGCGGTGGAGAGGGTGAGGGTGAGCATCACGGTGGCGCCGGTGGTGCCGGCGGTCGCGGCGGAGCCGAGCACGGAGACGAGCACCACGAGGGCGTACTGGCCCAGGCTCATCTCGATCCCGTAGAACTGGGCCACGAACACGGCCGCGATGGCCGGGTAGATGGCGGCGCAGCCGTCCATCTTGGTGGTGGAGCCCAGCGGGACGGCGAACGCCGCGTAGCCGGTGGGGACGCCGAAGTTCCGCTCGGCCACCCGCTGGGTCACCGGCAGGGTGCCGAGCGAGGAGCGGGAGACGAAGCCGAGCTGGACGGCCGGCCACACGCCGGTGAAGAACTGCTTCACGGACAGGCCGTGCAGGCGGGCGAGCACGGGGTAGACCACGAACATGACGATCGCCAGGCCCACGTAGATCGCCACCACGAACTTCGCCAGCGTGCCCATGGTGGACCAGCCGTAGGAGGCCACGGCGTTGCCGAGCAGGCCGACGGTGCCGATCGGAGCGAGGCGGATGATCCACCACAGCAGCTTCTGGATGACGGCCAGGACGGACCGGGAGAACGTGAGGAACGGGGCGGCCTTCTCGCCGACCTTGAGGGCGGCGATGCCGACGACGATCGCGATCACGAGGATCTGCAGCACGTTGAAGGTGGGGGAGGAGGCCACGGCGCCGTCCTCGCCCACGGCGCTCTTCACGGTCAGGCCGAGGAAGTTGGCCGGGACCATGGAGGTGAGGAAGTCAAGCCAGCCCACGTCGCGGGCCTGGTAAGACCCGGGGGCGCTCTGGCCGGTGCCGACGCCGGGCTGCATCACGACGCCGACGGCGAGGCCGATCAGCACCGCGATGAGGCTGGTGATGGCGAACCACAGCAGGGTCTTGGCGGCGAGGCGGGCCGCGTTGGTCACCTGGGCCAGGTTGGCGATCGAGGCGACGACGGCGAAGAAGACCAGCGGGATGACCGTGGCCTTGAGGATGCTGATGTAGACGCTGCCGATCGTGGCCAGCGTCTCGCCCAGCCAAGTGGGGGAGTCGGGGGTGTGGCCCATCGAGCGGGCGACGAGGCCGAGGACGAGGCCCAGGACGAGGGCGGCGACGATCTGCCAGCCGAAGTTCGACGTCCAGGCGGGGAGCCGGCGTCGGGGCGCCGGTGCGGGGGAGGACTGTGCGGTGCTCATCCGGGGAGGTTAGGCGGTCCAATACCATGACGCCGAAACGGATTGCGACATGTGACGTCGTGGTGACGTCCGTCTCGTCCCTGCGTGGCCCAGTGCGGGGGTCCTGTGATGTGGCCCGCACCCGGGTCGCCGGTTTGACCCCCGGGCATAGAATCGCGGAAACACCCGTCCCGAAAGGCGCCTTCGTGACCACCACCAGCACCGGGCCCAGCTCCGAGCCCGTCCACTCCTCCGCGGATCCCTTCGGCTTCTTCGGCCTCACCTACGACGACGTCCTGCTGCTGCCCAGCGCGACGGACGTGATCCCGGCCGAGGCGGACACGAGCACCCAGCTCACCCGCAACATCCGCCTCAACATCCCCGTCGTCTCCGCGGCGATGGACACCGTGACCGAGGCCCCGCTGGCCATCGCCATGGCCCGCCAGGGCGGCATGGGCATCATCCACCGCAACCTCTCCATCGAGGACCAGGCCCGCCACGTGGACACCGTGAAGCGCTCGGAGTCCGGCATGATCAAGGACCCGGTCACGATCGGCCCGAAGGCCACGCTCGCCGACCTGGACGAGCTGTGCGCGCAGTACCGCGTCTCCGGCCTGCCCGTGGTCGCCGAGGACATGACCCTGCTGGGCATCATCACCAACCGCGACACCCGCTTCATCCCCCACGAGGAGTGGGAGACCCGCACGGTGGACACGGCCATGACCCGCATGCCGCTGATCACGGCGCGCGAGGGCATCTCCCGCGAGGAGACCATCCGCCTGTTCTCCCAGAACCGCGTGGAGAAGCTGCCCCTCGTGGACGAGGCCGGCCGCCTCACGGGCCTGATCACCATCAAGGACTTCGACAAGGCCGAGAAGTACCCGGACGCCGCGAAGGACGACGAGGGCCGCCTGCGCGTCGGCGGCGCCGTCGGCTTCTTCGGCGACGGCTGGGAGCGCGCCATGGCGCTCGTGGAGGCCGGCGTGGACGCCCTCGTGGTGGACACCGCCAACGGCCACACCCACGGCGTGCTGGACATGATCGCCCGCCTGAAGAAGGAGAAGGCGGCTGCGCACGTGGACGTGATCGGCGGCCAGGCGGCCACCTACGCGGGCGCCAAGGCGATCGTCGACGCCGGCGCGGACGCCGTGAAGGTCGGCGTGGGTCCGGGCTCGATCTGCACCACCCGCGTGGTGGCCGGCGTCGGCGTGCCCCAGATCACCGCCATCTACGAGGCCGCCAAGGCCACCCGCCCGGCGGGCGTGCCGCTGATCGCCGACGGCGGCCTGCAGCACTCCGGCGACATCGGCAAGGCCCTCGTGGCCGGCGCCGAGTCCGTGATGCTCGGCTCCCTGCTGGCCGGCACCGCCGAGTCCCCGGGCGACCTGGTGTTCTACCAGGGCAAGCAGTTCAAGGCGTACCGCGGCATGGGCTCCCTGGGCGCCATGCAGACCCGCAACGGCAAGCGCTCCTTCTCCAAGGACCGCTACTTCCAGGCGGACGTGCCGGACGAGGACAAGCTGATCCCCGAGGGCATCGAGGGCCAGGTGCCCTACCGCGGCCCGATCGCCTCGGTGGTGCACCAGCTCGTGGGCGGCCTGCGCCAGACCATGTTCTACACGGGCGCGTCCACCGTGGACGAGCTCAAGGAGAACGGCCGGTTCGTGCGCATCACCGCGGCGGGCCTGAAGGAGTCCCACCCGCACGACATCATGATGACGGTGGAGGCCCCGAACTACCGCTCCCGCTGAGCTCGGAGGGCTGACCCTTTCGGGTGTACCGAACGCCGCACTCGGGCGCACTCGTTCCAGTCGAAACCGCGTTTCGTCGGAACGAGTGCGCCCGAGGCGTGTAGGGCGTGGGTGCGGTGGAGCTCCGCGCGCAGCCGGGCCGGCTGTTCAGGTGCTCCCCATCAGGAGGGTGATCATGAGGATCGACGGGAGGGACGCCAACGTCGTAGTCAGGACGACGTCTCGGGCCAGTTCACTCGGCATGTCGAACCGGTCGGAGAAGAGGAAGACGTTCTGCGCCGTCGGGAGCGCCGCCATGACGACGGCTCCCATGAGTGCCGCACCGCTCAGGTGGAAGAGACTACTCGCCACGAACCACGCGACGACGGGCATGAGGGCCGTCTTGACGGCGGTGGCGACGACCACATCGACGACCATGCCTCGACCGGACAGCGGACGCTGGGTGACCAGGGACAGCCCGAAGAGGACAAGGAGCAGCGGCACAGACGCCTCCCCCAGCATCGTGATCGGTGTCCACAATGCCTTGGGTGGCTCCCAGCCGACGGCGGCGATCACTGCGCCGACCGCGGTCGCCACGGTCACAGGGTTGGCGATCGAGCGGAGGGCTGTCCGCACCTGACCCCCACGGTCAGCACGGTGTCGGGAGTCCAACCACCCGAACAGCACCAGGTAGGCGGGGGCGATGAGAAGGAGCTGAGCGGTGAGGACGGCGACGGCAGGGCCGGCGTCGGACATGGCGAACATGGCGAGCGGGACGCCGATCGTCCCCGCGTTCCCGTAGGACGCGGCCATGGCCCCCACTGCGGAGTGCGCTGCCCCATGACGCAGGATCCATCGGCTCACCGCGGCGTGGACGAGTCCTGCGGCCGCCGCCGTGGCCAATGCGATGGGCATGTACACCCCGAACAAGGTGCCCAAGTCCGCCTTCGCCAGCAGGATCAGCATGAGAGCGGGATTCGAGACGTAGTAGATCGCTGGGGAAAGCCCGGTGCGCATCGCTCTCACCGTCGGCTCCGGGAGGAGCAGCCCGGCCACGATCCCCACGCCCATGAGCGTGAGGATCGTGGTGAAGCCGAGAAGGACGCCGGTCATGTGAAGGCTGGCCGGGCGTCAGCGCACGAGGCAGGGGCGCTTCGCGTCGAACGTCCACCCGGGGATCAGGTGCTGCATCGCCACGGCGTCGTCGCGTGAGCCGAGACCATGCCGCAGGTACAGCTCGTGCGCCTCCTGGAGTCGATCCCGGTCCAGCTCGATGCCGAGACCCGCGGCGTCGGGCACCCGGATCCCGCCGTCGCGGATCTGCAGGGGATCGCGCGTGAGTCCCTGACCGTCCTGCCAGATCCAGTGGGTGTCGAGGGCCGTGATGCGTCCGGGGGCCGCAGCGCCGACGTGGGTGAACATCGCCAACGAGATGTCGAAGTGGTTGTTCGAGTGCGACCCCCACGTGAGCCCGAACTCCGCGCACAGGCGGGCGACGGCGACCGAGCCGGCCATCGTCCAGAAGTGCGGGTCCGCGAGGGGGATGTCGACGGCGTTCGCCCGGATCGTGTGGGACATCTCCCGCCAGTCCGTCGCGATCATGTTCGTGGCCGTGGGCAGGCCGGTGGCGCGGCGGAACTCCGCCATCACCTCGCGGCCGGAGAAGCGGCCCTCCGCCCCGCAGGGGTCCTCCGCGTAGGCGACGACCCCCTGCATCCGCCGTCCGAGGCGGACGGCGTCCTCAAGCAGCCAGCCGCCGTTGGGGTCCAGGGTGATCCGGGCGTCCGGGAACCGCTCCTTCAGGGCGATCACGGCATCCACCTCGGAGTCGCCGTCGAGGACGCCGCCCTTGAGCTTGAAGTCCTGGAAGCCGTACTTCTCCTGGGCCGCCTCCGCCAGGGCCACGACCGCCTGGGGCGTCATGGCCTCCTCCCGGCGGAGCCGCTCCCACGCGTCCGCGCCGTCCGGCTCGCGCAGGTAGGGGAGGTCGGTGCGGTCGGGATCTCCGACGTAGAAGAGGTAGCCCAGCATGGGGACGACGTCGCGCTGCTGGCCGTCACCGAGCAGCTCGGCGACCGGGACGCCGAGATGCTGGCCGTGCAGGTCCAGCAGCGCCGACTCGAGCGCGGTGACGGCGTGCACCGCCGTGCGGAGGTCGAACGTCTGCAGGCCACGTCCCCCCGCGTCGAGGGCGGCATGGTCGGCCGCGGCCTCCCGGAGAAGGGTGCGGAAGCGGGCGACCGGCTGTCCCGTCATCTTCGTCCCGGCCGCCTCCACGGTGGCCCGGATCGACTCCCCGCCGGGCACCTCGCCCAGTCCCGTGCGTCCGTCCGAGTCCGTGACGATCACGACGTTGCGGGTGAAGAACGGACCGTGAGCGCCCGAGAGGTTCAGCAACATGGAGTCGTGGCCGGCGATGGGCACCACCTCGACGCCGGCGATGGTGGGCTGGGTGCTCATTCCGCGTCCTTTCCGGACAGGGTGGTCTCGCCGTCGATCCGACGGTTGAGGTTCCACGGGTTGTCGACTGCCACGGGGGCGGGCAGGAGCCCCTCAGGCAGGTCCTGGTAGGCCACGGGGCGGAGGAAGCGCTCGATCGCTAGCGTGCCCACGGACGTCGTGCGGCTGTCCGAGGTCGCGGGGAAAGGCCCGCCGTGGACCATCGCGTGGCCGACCTCCACGCCCGTGGGCCACCCGTTCGCGAGGATGCGTCCCACCGTGTCCTCGAGCTCGGGGAGCAGGCGCTGGGCCGCGGCGAGGTCGGAGTCGGCCAGGTGCAGCGTGGCCGTGAGCTGCCCCTCCAGTGCCCGGATCGAGTCCACGAGGTCCTCGACCCCGGTGTAGCGGACGACGAGGGAGGCGGAGCCGAAGACTTCCGCCTGGAGCTCACCGTTGTCCTTGAACGCCTCCGTGTCGGTCGACAGGACCAGGGGAGCCGGGGCGTTGCACGTGGGGCCGTCCGTGCCGCGGGCCAGCTCGTCCACGCCCTCCTGGTCGGACAGCGCGTCCGCTCCGGTCTGCCAGGCCTCGGCGATCCCGCGCGTCAGCATGGTCTGTCCGGCGACGTCGTCGAGCTGCTCGGTGATCGCCGCGGCGAACCGGTCCCCGGCGTCACCGCTCGGAACGAACACGAGACCGGGTGCGGTGCACAGCTGCCCGGAGGAGCCGGTCAGCGACCCGACGAAGCCCTCGGCGAGGGCCTGGGCGGCTCCGTCGCCCTTCAGAGCGCCGGGCAGGACGAAGACGGGGTTGATCGAGCTCATCTCCGCGTACACGGGGATCGGCACGGGGCGCGCCGCGGCCGTCGCCATGAGGGACGTCCCGGCCCGCCGCGAGCCCGTGAAGCCCACCGCCTTGACCCTCGGGTCGGCGGCCAGGGCCTGCCCGATCGACGCGCCCGGCCCGTAGACCAGGGAGAAGACTCCCGGGTGGATCTCGCACTCCTCGGCGGCCTGGGCGATCGCACGGCCGACGATCTCGGCCGTCCCCGGGTGGGCGTTGTGGGCCTTCACGATCACGGGGCATCCGGCGGCGAGGGCCGAGGCGGTGTCTCCGCCTGCCGTCGAGAACGCGAGGGGGAAGTTGCTCGCACCGAACACGACGACCGGGCCCAGCGGGACCTGGCGCTGACGGATGTCCGGCCGAGGCAGGGGGGTCCGCTCGGGCTGGGCGGGGTCCACCCGCACACCATGGTGGTCGCCACGGCGCACGACGTCGGCGAACAGGCGCAGCTGGTTCGTGGTCCGCGTGGTCTCGCCGTTGAGGCGTGCCTCGGTCAGGCCGGTCTCGGCCATCGCGCGCGCGACGAGGTCCTCGCGGACGGCCTCGATGCTGTCCGCGATCCGGTCGAGGAAGGCGCCGCGCCGCTGAGGATCCAGGGCACGGTAGGCGGGGAAGGCCTCGTGCGCGGCACGGGTGGCCGCCTCGACCTGGTCCTCGGCGAGGAGCGAGTACTCGGGCGCGAGGGCCGAGTCGTCGCGCGGATCGAAGCCGCTCACGGTCCCGGCGGTGCCGGGGAGGGTCGTTCCGGCGATAAGGGAGTGGCCGGTGAGGGTGGCGTCGGTCATGGTGGTGTTCCCGTCTCTCGGTGTCAGTGGTCAGGACTGGGTCGCCGCGGCGCCGAGCAGCGGGCTCGCCTGTGCCTCGACGATGAGGCGCGCGAGATCCTGCCGGTCGGTCTCGGAGAGATCGTGCAGGGGCGGCCGGACCGGGCCGGCGGTGTGGCCGATGGCCTCCACTCCGGCCTTCACGATGGAGACGCCGAAGCCCTTGCCGCGGTCGCGGATCTCGAGGTAAGGGAGGACGAAGCGATTGAGCTTCTCGTTCACCGCCGCGCGGTTCTGCGCACGCACGTCGCCGTAGAACTCGAGAGCGAACTCGGGGACGAAGTTGAACATCGCCGAGGAGTAAGTGCTCATCCCGAGCTGCAGCAGCGGGAGGGCGAAGGTCTCGGCGGTCGGCAGGCCGCCCAGGTAGAACATGCGGTCGCCGTTCTTGGCGTACACGCGGGTCAGGTGCTCGATGTCGCCGATCGCGTCCTTGAAGCCGATGAAGTTCTCGTGTCGACGGGCGAGCTCGGCCACGGTGTCGGCGGAGTAGATCGCATTGGCGCGGTTGTACACGATGACGGCCGTCTTGGTGGAGCCGATGACCGCCGAGGCGTGCTCCAGGAGGCCCTGCTGGTCGCACTCGGTGAGGTAGGGGGGCAGCAGCAGCACGCCCTCCGCGCCGGCCTCCTCCGCGCCCCGGGCCTGGGCGATGGCCATGTGCGTCGACCCGCCTGCCGACCCCAGGACGGGCACGTCCGGACGGGAGGCCTCGACGGCGATCTTCACGACGCGCGAGTGCTCCTCGAGCGAGAGAGAGAACCCCTCGCCCGTTCCGCCGGCGGCGAAGAGGCCGGCGACGTCGTAGCCGGACTGCCACTCGACGTGCTGGCGCAGGGCGTCCTCGTCCAGGGACAGGTCGGCCGTGAACGGGGTGACGGGGAAGGACAGGAGTCCGTCCTTGAGGTGCTGGGCGAGCTCGTTCGGGGTGAAACGGGACACGGAGATCTTCCTTACGGTCGAGGCGCTGAAGCGCTGGGTCGCGGTCGGCGCAGACGCCGCCTGTGCCTTCACCGTAGGAAGGCCGCCCGATTCCGGTCCAAGCCCTATGTCGCATCCGTCGATGCACTGAGGGAATCGTGGTCCAGGTTCGCCATCACCTGCAGGACGCGCTTCAGGGCCGGGTTCCGCTGGGTCGGGGACCACAGGGCGTGCAGCTCGACGGCGCCTCTCGCGGCCGGGCTGAGGGGCCTGAAGGCGATGGATTCGTCGCACAGGACGGCCGCGCTGGCGGGGACGGCCGCGATGCCCCGACCTGCTCGGACCAGGGCGATCATCGTGGTCACCTGGCTCACCGTGTGCGCGATCCTCATGCTGTCGACGTCCATCACGCGACGCGTCAGGTCGTGGAAGTAGGCGGCGGTCGTGGGGGAGTGCATGATGAGGCCCTCTCTCGACCAGTCAGGGCGTGGCGAGGTGTCGTCGGCGAGCCGATGGCCGGACGGGACGGCCAGGACGAGGTCCTCGGTGTGGATCAGCCTCGAGGAGAAGCGCGACGTGTCGAATGGCGGGCGGGCGAGTCCGAGGTCGAGGGTCCCCTCGCTCAGTCCGAGGGTCTGGTCTCGCGTGACCGCTTCGGTCAGGTCGATGTCGAGCCTCGGGAGCGCGGTGCTGATGGCCGTGAGCAGGGGGCCGAGGACGGAGAAGCCGGCCGCCGCCGTGAAGCCGATGCGGACGATGCCCTCCTGACCCGAGGCGATGGCCCGTGCCGCGCGGGGGGCGCGGTCGACCGCCGAGAGGATCTCCCGGGCTTCGCGCAGGAAGGCCTCTCCGGCCGTCGTCATCTCCACTCCGCGCGGATCGCGTTCCAGCAGGGTCACCTGGAGTGCTCGCTCCAGCTTCTGGATCTGACGGCTCAAGGGGGGCTGCGTCATCCGCAGGCGTTCCGCGGCCCGTCCGAAGTGGAGCTCCTCGGCGACGGCGACGTAGCAGCGGATCTGATCGATCGTGAACATGATGCCCTCCCGGTATGACGTAATGCCGCATGGGGCTTAGACATGCATGGTAGGCGCTTCCTAGTCTCGAGTGACATCCCGCGGTGATGCGGATCACAGGACCGCCTGCTCGGCCCGTCCACGACCACGCACCACCCGACCCGAGATCGAACTAGGAGTGGACCGCCATGCCCGTCTCTCTCACCCGTCGTACCGTCCTCTCGGCCACCGCCGCCACCGCCTTGCTCGCCCTGACCGGCTGCGGCGGGAACGTGTCCGGCGGCGGAGGCGACGCCGCGGACTTCCCCAGCAAGCCGATCAACCTCTCGGTGGGCCAGGCGGCAGGCGGATCCACCGACCTGATCGCCCGCGCCGTCGCGGACGGTATGTCCACGGACCTCGGCCAGCCGGTCACAGTAGTCAACAAGCCCGGGGCCAACGGGGCCGTCGCCACCAAGGAGGTGGCCGGCAAGGACGCCGACGGATACGAGCTCGTCCTCCTGAACGCCTCCCTCATCACCGTCACGCCCCTCGCCGTCTCCGAGGGCGACGCCGTGACGCTGGACGACCTGGACGTCCTGAAGGGGCTGTCGCAGGACGACTACGTCTTGGTCGCCTCGAAGGCCTCCGGGCTCACGACGCTCGAGGACGTCAAGGATGCGGACTCGATGGCCTACGGCACGACCGGCGTCGGCACCGCGTCCCAGATCGCCCAGACCGTCCTCTTCGCCGAGGCCGGCGTCCAGGGGACCGAGGTCCCCTTCGACTCGGGCTCGCCCGCCCTCACGGCGGTTATGGGGGACCAGGTGCAGCTCGCGACGGTCCAGCTCGGCGAGGCCAAGCCGCAGATCGACGCCGGGACGGTCGTGCCGATCCTGACCTTCGCCCAGGACCGGAATGAGTTCCTCCCGGACACGCCGACGGCGACGGAGGAGGGGTTCGACGTGCCGGTCGCGCAGTACCGTGCGGTCGCGGCGCCAAAGGGCCTGCCGGAGGACGTCAAGACCCGGCTCATCGAGTCGATCGACGCGACGCTCGAAACCCAGGCCTACAAGGACTTCAACAAGGGCCAGCTGCTGACCGCCCACGAGATCTCGGGCGAGGAGGTCGTGACGGAGTGGAACAGCCTTCGTGACCGCTACGCCGCCCTGGTCGAGAAGCACGGCATCTCGCTGTCCGGGAACTGACCTCCCCGGAGCCGTCGACGGATCGGAGAACCACGATGACCACCTCCCATGAACCTGAGTCGACCGCAGCCGCTCGGCCGGGTGTCGACGACCGCCCTCGGACGCGCGCGCTCGCCTCGGGTGAAGGCTCCTCGGTCGCCGTGACCGAGGCGGAGACGCCCGAGGAACTCCTGGCGGAGTGGCAGGCCGAGGCGCCCGAGCCGGCCGGACCCCTGTCGAACCTGACGGCGAGCCTCGTCGTCATCGGCCTCGGGATCGCCGGCGCGGTCCTTGCGATGGGGCTCGGGATCGGGTCGATCAGCTCCCCGGGTCCGGGGACATGGCCGCTCGTGATCTGCGTCGCGCTCGTCCTCCTCGGCGTCCTCCAGCTCGTCGTCGGCCGCCGTGGCCGGGAGGACGGCGAGCGTTTCAGCCGGTACTCCTGGCTGGCGCTGGCGGGGCTCGTCTCCCTCGTGGCCATGGCCGTGCTGATGCCGATGATCGGCTTCGAGATCCCGGCCTTCGTCCTCTGCATCGTGTGGATGAAGTTCCTGGGCGGCGAGAGCTGGCGCTCGACGATCCTGTACTCGGCGATCGTCGTCGTCGCCTTCTACGCGATCTTCATCGCCGCCCTCGGGACGTCCATCCCGCACCTCATCTGACCGTCCGGACTGCGAAGGACCACCATGGACTTCCTGAATCCTGTGCTCGACGGCTTCAACGTCGTCGTCCAGCCAGAGAACCTTCTCTACTGCCTCCTCGGCGTGACGATCGGCATGCTCATCGGCGTGCTGCCCGGGCTCGGCCCCGCCGCGACGATCGCCATCCTGCTGCCGCTCACCTACGGCGTGGAGCCGGTGACGGCGATCATCATGCTGGCCGGAATCTTCTACGGCGCTCAGTACGGCGGAACGATCACGTCCGTGCTCCTGCGGCTCCCCGGCGAGGCCAGCTCGGTCGTCACCGTGTTCGACGGCTACCAGCTGGCGAAGCAGGGCAAGGCCGGGACCGCCCTCGGCGTCGCCGCGGTCGGATCCTTCGTCGGCGGCACGGTCGCCATCATCGGCCTGACGTTCCTGTCCCCCGTCGTCGCCGGGTTCGCCCTCGACTTCGGCCCGCCGGAGTACGCAGCCCTTGCGCTGCTCGGCATCCTGTTGGTGGCCACCATCAGCAACGGGGCGAAGGTCAAGGCGCTGATCGCCGCCGCCGTCGGACTCCTCCTGGCCACGGTCGGCCGTGACTCGTTCACCGGCGGCGAGCGCTTCACCTTCGACAGCCTCGCGCTCGCGGACGGGATCGACTTCGTCCCGGTGGCCATGGGCCTCTTCGGCCTCGGCGAGATCCTCTACAACCTCGAGGAGCGCCACCGGGCGTCCAAGGTGCCGGACTCGGTCAAGAACCCGTGGCCCAGCCGCGCCGACCTGCGCAGGTCAGCCCCGGCCATGGGTCGAGGCTCCATCATCGGCTTCCTGCTCGGGATCCTCCCGGGCGGCGGCGCCACCATCGCGTCCCTGGCCGGCTACGCCACTGAGAAGAAGGTCGCCAAGGACCCGTCCCGCTTCGGACGGGGCGCCGTGGAGGGGGTAGCCGGCCCCGAGACGGCCAACAACGCGGCCGCGACCAGCTCGTTCATCCCGCTGCTGACGCTGGGCATCCCCGCCAACGCCACGATGGCCATCATCTTCGGCGCGCTCCTCGTGCAGGGCGTCACCCCGGGCCCAGACCTGATCAACTCGGAGCCGGAGCTCTTCTGGGGCGTCGTCAATTCCATGTACATCGGGAACATCCTGCTGCTGATCATGTCGATCCCGCTGATCGGCGTCTTCGTCCGGATCCTCCGTGTGCGGGCCGCCATCCTCGCGCCGATCACGGCGCTGATCACCATGCTCGGCGCCTACACGATCCGCAACTCGATGTTCGACGTCCTGCTCGTCGTGGGCTTCGGCGCCATCGGCTACCTGATGAAGAAGTCCGGGTTCGAGCCCGGACCCCTCGTCCTCGCCTTCGTCCTGGGCACGCTCCTGGAGTCGAACGTCCGTCGCACGCTCCTCGTGACTGAGGGCGACCTGTCCCAGGTGCTTCAGCGCCCGATCGCCGCGACCCTGGTGGCGGCCGTCCTGCTGGTCGCGCTGTGGCCGATCGTGGCAGGCTGGCTCGGCAGGCGACGTCCCGGTTCCGGGCTCGTGGAGAGCGCGGTGACCGGCGATCGCCCGGGCACGAGCGACGTCGACGAGACGTCCGACTCCGTCACTGGCGCCAGGGCCGCCGCCGTTCCGGAGACCGCATCCGTGGGATCCACCCCGACCGCTGGGCGTGATCCGTCCCCGGGGCCCCACGGCCCCGCCGCCGGGGCCACCGGCTCGTCCGTTCGCCATCCATCCACTGAGGAGCAGTCATGAGCATTCTCGTCGCCTATGTGCCGACGCCCGCCGGCGAAGCCGCCCTTGAGGCAGGCATCCGCGAGGCCCGACTCCGTGAGGAGGTGCTCGTGATCGCCAACTCCCAGCGAGAAGGAGCGCTGACCGACGCGTCGGCCGCGTCCGCGAAGGACCTGTCCGAGGCCCTCGAGAGGGCCCGTGCGGCGGGGGTGGAGGCCGAGGTCTCCCGCCCGACGCACCGGGACGACCTCGCCGACACGATCCTCGACCTCGCCGAGGAGCAGGACGTCTCGCTCATCGTCCTGGGGCTGCGGCGCCGATCGCAGGTCGGCAAGCTCCTGATGGGCTCCCACGCCCAGAGGATCCTCCTGCAAGCGGATCGTCCCGTGCTCTCCGTGAAGGCGACCTGACCGACCAGGTCCGCCGCGCTCAGCCCGTCGCCCCCGCTCGGAGGCGGCGGGCTGAGTTGTGCAGGTGCGCGCGCATCGCGGCGGCCGCCGCGACTGCGTCGCCCGCGCAGACGGCGTCCAGGACGGCGCCGTGCTCCCAGGCGACCAGTCGACGACGCTCGACCGCCGCCTCATGCGTCAGGCGGTCCGGAGGCATGGTGATCATGGCCGGACCCATCGCCTCCAGGGCGCTGACGAGCAGGGCGCTACCGGCCGCGGAGGCCACGGCCCTGTGGAAGTGGAAGTCCAGCCTCATCAGGTCGGACGGCCGCGTCGCCGGATCGGCCGCGGCCGCCGTGAACGCCTCGGCGGACTGGCGCAGCGACGTCATGACGGCGTGGCCCTCGCCGGTCTCGGCGGAGGGGCCCAGGGCGCGCAAGGCCGCTCGCGACGCCGCCTCGGTCTCGATGGCCATGCGGTACACGAGCACATCCTCACGGTCGTCCGTGCGTGCGGGCATGCCTCCGCCCTCGGAGGCCTCGGAGTCGAGGCCGGGCGGCGCCAGCACGAAGCTTCCGGAGCCCCGCCTGGTGTAGACGAGCCCTTCGGTCTGCAGGCGCGTGAGCGCCTCGCGGACGACCGTGCGACTGACGCCATGCTCGTCCTGGAGGGCCTGCTCCGTGGGCAGGCGGGCGCCCGGGTTCAACTGCCCCGCCACGATCCGTTCGCGCAGGGCGTCCGCGACGAGGTCGCTGCGGCTCCGGGTCCGGGTGCTCGTGGAAGCCCGTCGGGGGGCGTGGTCGGAGGTGGCTGACGGTCGCATGCGTCCCAGTCTCTCAGGGCCGTGGACGGCCGAGACCCCGCCCGGTCGGCGCTGCGGCGCCACGGGCGGGGTCTCGGGCCCGACGGGGTGGTTCAGAGGCTGCCGAACTCGGCGCTCTCGGTCGTCCAGTCACGGGCCTGGCCGCTGAGCGTCACGCCGAGGCCGGGCCGCTGCGGGAGCAGCATGCGGCCGCCCTCCGTCTCGAGCCGCTCGTTGAACAGCGGGTCGAGCCAGTCGAAGTGCTCGACCCACGGCTCGCGGGGGTAGGTGGCCGCGAGGTGGAGGTGGAGCTCCATCGCGAAGTGGGGCGCGAGGTCGAGGCCCGCCTGGTCGGCCAGCGTCAGGAGCCGCTGGAACTGGGTGATGCCGCCGACACGAGGGGCGTCGGGCTGGATGATGTCGCAGGCACGGCGCTCGATGAGGCGCTCGTGCTCCGCGACGGAGGCCAGCATCTCGCCGGTCGCGATCGGCGTGTCCAGGGCACTGGTGAGCGCGGCGTGGCCTTCGATGTCGTACGCGTCCAGGGGCTCCTCGATCCAGACCAAGTCGAACTCCTCCAGCTGGCGGCCCATGCGCAGCGCCGTGGCACGGTCCCACTGCTGGTTCGCGTCGACCATCAGGGGCACATCGGGCCCGATGTGCTCGCGCAGGGCGGCGACGCGGCGAAGGTCCTCGGAGGTGTCCGGCAGGCCCACCTTGATCTTGATTCCGCCGATGCCCTCGTCGATCGACTTCGTGGCCCGGTCCTTGACCTCCTCGATCGTGGCGTTGAGGAAGCCGCCGGACGTGTTGTAGGTCCGCACGGAGTCCCGGTGTGCGCCGAGCAGCTTGGCCAGGGGCAGGTCGGCACGCTTCGCCTTGAGGTCATAGAGGGCGACATCGATCGCGGCGAGCGCCTGCGTGGCCACGCCCGACCGGCCCACCGAGGCGCCGGCCCACAGCATCTTCGTGTAGAGCTTCGCGATGTCGTTGGGGTCCTCACCGATCAGGGTGTCCGCGACTTCGCAGGCGTGGGCGTACTGCGCCGGGCCTCCCGCACGCTTCGAATAGGAGAAGCCCAGGCCCTCGAAGCCCTGCTCCGTGGTGATCTCCGCGAACAGGAACGCCACCTCCGTCATCGGCTTCTGGCGGCCGGTAAAGACCTTCGCGTCGGAGATCGGCGTGCTCAGCGGCAGGCGTGCGGTGGACAGGCGGATGTGGCGGATGGCGTCGTAGGTGGTCATGGCCTCTCATTTCGTCCGGGAGTGGGTCACGGTAAACTCATCATACAAATATCTAAGTTGTATCACTACCTCTTCCTGGAAAGTGAAGGCGCCGATCATGAACACTGACCGTCCGGCCACCTCCTCAGGCACGGCCGTGCTGGGCCTGACCCCGCTGGATCCCGGTGTGTCCGCCCGCCTTCGGGAGCGCGGGGACGCCGTCGTGCTGCCTGCGGACTCCGCGGACCTGGACGCCTTCCTCGCGGCCCGCGGCGATGACGTCCGTGCCCTCGTCTGCTCTGGGACGGTCGGCGCCCCGGCGGCGCTGTTGAGGCGCATGCCGTCGCTGGGGGCGGTCGTCGTCTTCGGGGCGGGCGTCGACGCCGTCGACATCCAGGCCGCCGATGCCCTGGGCGTCCAGGTGAGCAACACGCCGGACGTCCTGTCGGAGGCCGTGGCGGACACCGCCCTGTACCTGCATCTGGAGACGAGGCGGCGATTCGCGGACGCCCGACGCCTCGTCGCGGACGGCGAGTGGGCGCGGGGCACCAGTCCCTCCCTCACGGACGATGCGCACGGAAGGCGTGTCGGGATCCTCGGCATGGGCAGGATCGGAGAGGCCGTCGCCCGCCGCATGGCCGCGCTGGGCTGCGAGGTCCACTACTGCAACCGCCGTCCGGTCGAGGGCTCCCCGCATCGGTACCATGCCGACCCCATGTCCCTGGCCGGCGCGGTCGAGACCCTCGTCGTCGCGGTGTCGGGCGGCCCGGGCACGCGAGGGCTCGTCGGTGCGGAGGTCCTGGAGCGACTCGGCGCCGAGGGTGTGCTGATCAACATGGCCCGGGGGAGCGTGGTCAACGAGGACGCTCTCGTCCGCGCCGTGCAGGAGGATCGCCTCGGCGCCGTCGGCCTCGACGTGTACGAGGACGAGCCCCACGTGCCGCGCGCTCTCGTCGAGTCCGACCGCGTGGTGGCCCTGCCGCATGTCGGCAGCGCGACGACCGGCACGCGCCGGGCGATGAGGGACCTGGTCGTCGAGAACCTCGAGCGCTATCTCGCCGACGGGGTGCTGGTGACGCCGGTCGGCATGGCCGGCCTGGCGCACTGAGCCGCCCGACGCCACCCTTCGGGCGCACTCGTTCCAGGACTGGTCCGCTCCGGGCCCTCGACCGCTCCACTCGGGCGCACTCGTTTCAACGAAACGCGGTGTCGGCTGGAACGGATGCGCCCGAGGTGTGTGGGGCCCGGGTGGCGGGGGCAGGCCAGCATTGCACGGCCCCGCGCACGACGACAACGCACGTCCACGTACCTCTCCCTTCTGCCCGGGGCGCCGCCGTAGTTGTCCGACCTCCCCGGATTCGCCCAGGGACGCTGGGCTAGGCTGGACCGGTGACGAATCAAATTGAGATCGGCCGCGGCAAGCGCGGTCGCCGGGCCTTCTCCCTCGACGACGTCTCGGTGGTGCCCGCGCGGCGCACCCGGGATCCCAAGGACGTCAGCCTCACCTGGCGCATCGACGCCTACACGTTCGAGATGCCCGTGATCGGCGCCCCCATGGACTCCGTGATGAGCCCGGAGACCGCCATCGCCCTCGGCCGCCTCGGCGGCCTCGGCGTGCTCAACCTCGAGGGCCTGTGGACCCGTCACGAGGACCCCCGTCCCCTCCTCGAGGAGATCGCCGCCCTCGAGGCCGGCCCGGACGGCACCGAGGCCACGCGCCGCCTGCAGGAGGCCTACGCGGCCCCCATCCGCGCCGAGCTGATCACCGAGCGCCTCGCGCAGATCCGCGAGGCCGGCGTCGTGGTGGCAGGCTCGCTCACCCCGCAGAACACGCAGGAGTTCTACAAGACCGTGCTCGCCGCGGGCGTTGACCTGTTCGTCATCCGCGGCACCACCGTCTCGGCCGAGCACGTCTCCTCCTCGCACGAGCCGCTGGACCTCAAGCAGTTCATCTACGAGCTGGACGTGCCCGTGATCGTGGGCGGCGCGGCCGGCTACACCCCGGCCCTGCACCTGATGCGCACCGGCGCGGCCGGCGTGCTCGTGGGCTTCGGCGGCGGCTCCTCCACCACCACGCGCCGCGCCATGGGCATCCGCGTGCCGATGGCCACGGCCATCGCGGACATCGCCGAGGCCCGCCGCGACTACATGGACGAGTCCGGCGGCCGCTACGTGCACGTGATCGCCGACGGCGGCGTCTCCACGTCCGGCGAGATCGTCAAGGCCCTCGCCATGGGCGCCGACGCCGTGGTCCTCGGCGCCGCCCTGGCCCGCGCCACGGACGCCCCCGGCGGCGGCTGGCACTGGGGCCTCGAGGCCGCCCACCCGGAGCTGCCACGCGGGCACCGCACGCACGTCGGCCAGGTGGCGCCCCTCGAGGAGGTCCTGTGGGGCCCCGGGCACCACGCCCACGGCACCTCCAACCTCATGGGCGGGTTGAAGCGCGCCATGGCCACCTCCGGCTACACCGAGCTCAAGGACTTCCAGAAGGTGGAGGTCCTGGTGACCCCCACCCAGACCGTCTGACCGTCGCCGCCCCGCCTCGGGGCGGCACCCCGACCGGAAGAGTTGATGCGGGTTGCTGCGCACCGCCCTCAAGCCCGTCTGGCTGGCCACCCTGGTCCTCGCCCTGGTGGCGGCCGGCCTCTTCGTGGCGCTGTCCAAGTGGCAGTTCGAGACCGCGGAGACCAACGCCCCGCCGCCGCGCACCCAGACCGAGCAGCCCGTCCCGCTGACGGACCACGTCCGCCCCTACGAGCCGCTGCTGGCCCGTGACGCCGACCAGGTGGTCACGGTCCCGGGCGAGTTCCTGCCGGACACGGACGTCCTCGTCGGGCCACGCGTGCTGCGCGGCGACGAGGGCTTCTGGACGGTGTCCGCGTTCCGCGTGGCCGGTGCGCCGGACGGCGAGGTCATCCCGGTGGTGCGCGGCTGGTCGGCGGGCGCCGACGTCGTCGACCCGGCCCCGCAGGGTGACGTCACCGTCACCGGCCGCCTGCTGCCCCCGGACGGGCCCCTGCCGCGGACGGCCGCCGAGGCCGACACCGCCGACCGCCTGCTCTACGCCAGCCTCGCCCCCGGCCAGCTGGTGAACGTGTGGGACGAGCCCTCCTACGCCGCGTTCGTGGCCGCCTTCGAGGTGGCCGACGCCGCCGGCGCCGAGGTGGGCGCGGGCGCGAGCGAGGGCGGGCTGGAGCCCGTGTGGGTCGCCCCGCAGCCGGAGGAGACCGAGGTCATCTGGCTGAACGTGTTCTACGCGGTGGAGTGGATCCTCTTCGCCGGCTTCGCCCTGTTCCTGTGGTGGCGGTTCGTCCGCGACGACCACCTCCGCGACGAGCGCGAGCGCGAGCTGGACGAGGAGTGGGCGGCGCGGTGGCGCGCCGAGGAGCTCGCCCGCCGCCGCGAGGAGGCCCGCCTGGCCAAGGAGCGCGCCTACGCGGCGCAGGCCGCGGCCCGACCATCGACCGACCCCGAGGAGAACCGGCCATGAGCCACACCGAGCCCGTCGACCCCGCCGCCCTGCCCGACCCCGAGGACATCACGGAGGCCGACCTGCCCGAGCCCCCGCCGCGGCCGGGCCGGGAGCGCCGCCGCTTCGCCGGCACGCAGCAGCAGATCCGCTCGGCCACCCGCTTCTACGTGGTGTGCTCGTGGATCACGGGCGTGATGCTCCTGCTGCTGGTGGCCGAGATGGTCTTCAAGTACGCGTGGGGCCAGGAGCTCTTCGCCGGCGGCACCACCGTGGACGGTGAGCAGAACATCCTGGGCCTGCACCCCGAGGACTCGGTGACCGGCGGCGTGAACCTCTCCCTGTTCATCCTCATCGCCCACGGCTGGATGTACGTGGTGTACCTGCTGGCCTGCTTCCGCCTGTGGTCCCTGATGCGCTGGCAGCCGATGCGCCTGCTGGCGATGGCCGGCGGCGGCGTCGTGCCGTTCCTGTCCTTCATCGTGGAGAAGAAGGTCACGAAGGTGGTCCGCGACGAGGTGCACCGCTTCCCGGACGCCGCCCGCCGCTACTGACCGTCGCCGCCCGCCGCGCCGACGTGACGCCGGACGGGGGGGAGGGGCGGCTCGACTATCCTGGACGGGTGACCGAGAACGCCCCCCATTCCGACGCCCCCGCCCCGCTCAGCGACGTGATGCCCACGGTGCTGGTGCTGGACTTCGGCGCCCAGTACGCCCAGCTCATCGCCCGCCGCGTGCGCGAGGCCAACGTGTACTCCGAGGTGGTCCCCGCCTCCACGCCGGCCGCGCAGATCCTGGAGCGTCGGCCGGCGGCGCTGATCCTCTCGGGCGGCCCCTCGTCCGTATACGAGCCCGGCGCGCCCACGCTGGACCCGGCGCTGCTCGAGGCGGGCGTCCCGGTGCTGGGCCTGTGCTACGGCTTCCAGTCCATCGCCCATGCCCTCGGCGGGACCGTGTCCAAGACCGGCACCCGCGAGTACGGCTCCACGCGCCTGGACTCCGTGGACGCGGACTCCGTGCTCTTCGCCGGCCAGGACCTCGAGCAGGTCGTGTGGATGTCCCACGGCGACGCCGTCACGCAGGCCCCGGAGGGCTTCGCCGTGACCGCCTCCACCGCCGGCGCCCCCGTGGCCGCGTTCGAGGACGCCGAGCGGCGGATCTACGGCGTGCAGTGGCACCCCGAGGTCGGCCACTCCTCCCACGGCCAGAAGGTGCTCGAGCAGTTCCTGCACGAGGGCGCCGGGCTCGGCTCGGACTGGACCGCGAGCAACGTGATCGAGGAGCAGGTCGAGCGCATCCGCGAGCAGATCGGGGACAAGCGCGCGATCTGCGGCCTCTCCGGCGGCGTGGACTCGGCCGTGGCCGCGGCGCTCGTGCAGCGCGCCATCGGCGACCGCCTCACCTGCGTGTACGTGGACCACGGCCTGATGCGCCAGGGCGAGTCCGCGGAGATCGAGCAGGCCTTCGGCGAGGCCCACGGCGGCGCCCGCCTCGTGATGGTGGACGCCCGCGAAGACTTCCTCTCCGCGCTCGCCGGGGTCACGGACCCGGAGGCGAAGCGCAAGATCATCGGCGAGCGCTTCATCCGCACCTTCGAGAAGGCGCAGGCGGACATCGTCCTGGAGTCGGAGCACGACCCGGAGGCCACCGAGGTGCGCTTCCTCGTGCAGGGCACCCTGTACCCGGACGTCGTGGAGTCCGGGGGCGGGGACGGCGCCGCCAACATCAAGTCGCACCACAACGTGGGCGGCCTGCCGGACGACATCGAGTTCGAACTGTGCGAGCCGCTGCGCGAGCTGTTCAAGGACGAGGTCCGCGCCGTGGGCGCCGAGCTCGGCCTGCCGGAGGGCATCGTCCACCGCCAGCCGTTCCCCGGCCCGGGCCTGGGCATCCGCATCATCGGCGAGGTCACCCAGGAGCGCCTGGACCTGCTGCGCAGCGCGGACGCCATCGTGCGCGCCGAGCTCACCGCCGCCGGCCTGGACCGCCAGATCTGGCAGTGCCCGGTGGTCCTGCTCGCGGACGTGCGCTCTGTGGGCGTCCAGGGCGACGGCCGCACCTACGGCCACCCGATCGTCCTGCGGCCGGTCACGAGCGAGGACGCCATGACGGCGGACTGGGCGCGCATCCCGGACGACGTGCTCTCGCGCATCTCGAACCGCATCACCAACGAGGTCGACGGCGTCAACCGCGTCGTCCTCGACGTCACCAGCAAGCCCCCGGGCACCATCGAGTGGGAGTGAGCGGCGGGCCCACCGCCGCATCCGGCCGCCCCTGAACGGGGGCGGCCGCCCACACGCATCTCGCCTGGGACCAGGCGACGGAGGAAGGACCGCACGCACGTGAGAGAGCAGGAGTTCCCGCGCCTGGCCCGCGCCCGCGCCGCCGCACGCCCCGAGGAGGGGCAGACGCGCCCCGACCCGGCCGCCTGGGTGGCCTCGCTCGGCTCCGGCGCCGAGAACGACACGATGCTGCGGTTCGCCCCGTCCGCGGCCAACAGCATCGACGTCACGGCCGCGAACTCCTCGGGCGTCTCCCAGCTGCTGCTGGGCCGGCGCACCCGCCTGTCCACGCTGCTGCCGGCCGGGCCCGCCCTGCAGGCGGCGGAGGAGGTCGCCGCGGGGCTGCGCGCCAAGGTGCGGGAGCTGTCCGAGGAGCGCGGCATCGACGTCGGCGCCCTCGCCGTGGGCGTGGCCACGTGGACGGCGGAGGAGGACGGCCGACGTGAGCGCCGCTCCGCCCCCGTGCTGCTGGCCCGCGTGGCCCTGACCGTGCGCCGCGGCGCCCGCGGCCGGGACGAGCTCGAGGTCCAGATCACCGAGCCGGCCCGCCTCAACCCTGCGCTCGTGCGCAACCTGCGCCGCCACCACGGCATCGCCCTGGACCCCGAGGCCTACCGGCAGGCCGCCTACGCCACCGCGCGCCTGGAGCCGGGCCCCGCGCTGGCCCGCCTGCGCGAGGAGGCCGCGGCGCTCACCGGCCTGCAGGTGGAGGACCGGATGCTGGTCTCCACGTTCGCGGACCTCGGCGAGACCGCCACCCTGCCCGCCTCCCTCGAGCACCTGCCCGTGGTCGAGGCGCTGTACGACGCCGGCACCGGCATGGTGCCGCGGCCACCGGCGCTGCAGCCCACCGAGGCCCCGGGGGAGGACGACGTCGCCCCGGCGGACGAGCGCCTCGTCCTCGACCTCGACGCCGCCCAGCGGCGCGTCGTCGAGCACGCCGCCGCGGGGGAGTCCCTCGTGGTGGCCGCCGCGCCGGGCACGGGCCAGACGCAGACCGCCGTCGCCGTGGCCGCCCGCCTGGCCTGGGAGGGCCGCCGCGTCCTCGTGGTCGCGGAGCGCTCGGCCGCCCTGGCCGACGTGCACGCCCGCCTCGACGAGATCGGCCTGCGGGCCGCCGCCCTCGACGTGCCCGCCCACGCGGACCCCGAGCAGCTGCGCCGCCAGCTCGTGCAGGCCGTCCTGCGCGCCGAGCGCGCCGAGGCCCCGGACGCCGCCCGGGACGAGGCGGCGCTGACCGAGCGCCGTCGTCGTCTGCAGGAGCACGTCGGCTCCCTGCACCACGTGCGCCCGCGGTGGGGCTGCTCGCCCTTCCAGGCGATGCAGGCCCTGGCCGCCCTGACCGGGCTGCCGACCCCGCCGGCCACCACCGTGCGACTCAAGCGCTCCGTGCTGGACTCCACCGTGAACCGCCAGGCCGTGGCAGAACAGCTTGTGCGCGCCGGCGAGCTGGGCGCGTTCTCCGCGGCCGCCACCGAGAGCCGCTGGTTCGGGGCCCGCGTGCGCAACGTCCAGGAGACCGAGGCCGCCTCCGAGCTGGCCGACGAGCTGGCCGCCGCCCTGCACACCACCCGCCGCGCCGTGGACACCGCCGCCGCGCAGGCCGGCCTGCGCCCCGAGCGCACCGTGGCCGGCTGGGCCGAGCAGGCGGACCTCTACCGCCGCGTGGCCCGCACGCTCACCGAGTTCACCCCCGAGGTCTTCGCCCTCGACGTCCCGCAGCTGGTGGCCGCCACCGCCACGAGCACGTGGCGACGCACCCACCTCGTGGAGATGTCCTCCGTGGCCCGCTCGCGCCTGCGGCGCGCGGCCAAGGACGCGGTCCGCCCGGGCGTGCAGCCCACGGACCTGCACGGCGCGCTCGTGGACGCCGCCGCCGTCCTCGAGGACTGGAACCGGCACGCCGCTGAGCCCGGCACGCCCCCGCAGGTCCCGGACCAGGGCGAGCGCGTCATGGGCGTGGTCGGGGACGTCCGTGAGCGTCTGCGCCGCCTCGAGCGGATCCTCGCCCCCGAGGCCGTCGCCGAGCAGCCCCTGGCCGAGCGGGACGTGGACGACCTCGTGGCGGCCGTGGACGGGCTCGTCGCGGACCGGGACACCCTGGCCACGCTGCCCGAGCGCACCCTCGTGCTCGACAGCCTCAAGGACCACGGCCTCACCGAGCTGCTGACGGACCTGCGGGACCGCGAGGTCCCCACCGAGGCCCTCGCCTCCGAGCTCGAGCTCGCCTGGTGGCAGTCCGCCCTGGAGGCGATGATCTCCGGCGACGACTTCCTGGCCATGATGAGCGGCGCCGACCTTGCCGAGGTGGAGCGCGGCTTCCGCGAGCTGGACCGCGCCCACCTGGAGCGCGGCGCGGACCGCCTCTCCGCCGCCCTCGGCGCCCGCTGGAAGGAGGCGCTGCGCACCTTCCGCGCGGACGCCGCCGTGCTGCGCGGCCTGCTCAAGCAGGGCCGGCCCACCGTGGAGGCCCTGACCACCCTCGCGCCCGAGGTGCTGCAGCCGCTCGTACCCGTGGTCACCACCTCGCCGATGGCCCTGTCCGAGTTCCCCTCGGACTGGGGCGCCGACGTCGTGGTGCTGTTGGAGGCGGACGCCACCGCGCTGGCCACCGCGGTGGGCGCGCTCACCCGCGCCCCGCAGGTGGTCGCGTTCGGCGACCCGGTGATCGGCCGGCCGCAGTCCTTCCAGGTGTCCGTGGACCCCACCGCCACCGCCGGCCCGCTGCGGCCCCTGCGCTCCGCGCACGACGCGCTGGCCGAGGTGCTTCCCACCGTGGCGCTGCGCACCGTGCACCGCCCGCTCGAGCGGCGCCTCGTGCGGATGCTGTCCGCGCTGGCCTACGAGGGGGCGCTCGAGGCGCTGCCGACCGCCGGCGAGGCCACCGGCCGGGACCGCACGGTCACCGCCGAGTACCTGCAGGAGGGCACCGGCATCCCCATGACCGGCGGCGACGTGGTGGAGTCCACGAACGCCGAGGTCGCCCGCACGGTGGAGCGCGTGTTCGAGCACATCCGGGACCGCCCGGAGCAGTCGCTGGCCGTGGTCACCGTCTCCGAGCCGCACGCCCGCCGCGTGGCCGCCGCCGTGCAGGCCACCGCCGCCCGGGCCCCCTGGGCCCTGGACTTCCTGTCCCGCGGCCGCGGCGAGGACGCCGAGGGCGCGGAGCCGTTCGTGATCGTGCCCGTGGCCCGCGCCACGTCCGTGGTCCGCGACGCCGTGATCCTCACCCCCGGCTACGGCCGCACCCCGCACGGCCGCGTGGTGCACCACTTCGGGGCGTTCTCGGATCCGGGCGGCGAGCGCATGGTGGCCGTGGCCCTCACGCGCGCCCGGCAGCGGCTGCACCTGGTCTCCGCGCTGCGGGCCGCGGACCTCGACGAGGACCGGCTCGACGGCGGCGCGCTCTGGTTCCTGCGCCTGCTGGAGGCCTACCTCGGCGACGGCGCCCCCGACCCGGTCGGCATGGTCAGCGACCCGCTGCTGGCCGACCTGCGCGAGCGGCTCGAGGAGCGCGGCGCGCGCGTCCTGCCCCGCCACGGCGGTGTGATGGACCTGGCCGTGGTGGACCCGCACCCCGAGGACGAGGACGAGGACGCGCCCCGCCCGCTGGCCCTGGCCGGCGACGGCGGCGACGTCCACCGCGCCCTCACCGTCCGGGAGCGCACCCGCACCCTGCCGGAGCGGCTCGAGGCCCGCGGCTGGGACCCGCGCACCCTGTGGGCGATCGAGGTGTTCGCGGATCCGGAGTCGGTGGCCCAGGAGCTGGCCGACCGGCTCGGCGTACGCCCGGCGGACGAGTCCGAGCGCGACGCCGACGACGATGGGCGCTGAGGTCTCGGACCCCGCTCCCCGCCGCCGCGGACCGCGCCGGGCCGACGCCCCGGGCACCGGGCCGGCGTCCGCGGACGCGCCCGAGCCGCGCCTGCCC